>JAPPBX010000075.1 GCA_026702755.1 Candidatus Poribacteria bacterium
CACACACATTAAAACTGTCTTTCGATAGAATATTAATGATTTATGAAACACCCTCATTTAAGTACAGCGCAACAACGCATCACCTGCGACGGTAGCCACAGTTCCTGTTATGTTTCGAGCGCAGGTGATGCCTTTTCGCCTTTTAACGAAACCATGTCCGACAGTCAAGAACGGATCGCATCTGAAATTTTCCCCTTGCAAATTTAATTCCAAATCGTGTATACTTTATAGCATGAAATTAAGGCACTGTACCGGATGCTTGTAAGTCTGTTACGGCACCCCAGTGTGTCTCTCTTTAAATACTGCAAGACAAGGGGTAGAACTTGACCGATAAGCTTTTAAATTCCTTAAATGATGTTCAGCGCGAAGCCGTCCAGCATGTTGAGGGACCTGCTCTTTGCCTGCTTTCTGGAGCGGGTAGCGGCAAAACGCGTGTCATCACACACCGCATCGCCTACCTAATCAAACGCCACGGTATTTCTCCATTCCGCATCCTCGCTGTGACCTTTACGAATAAGGCTGCGAATGAAATGAAGGAACGGCTTGATGTTCTAATTAGTGAGAACATTAGTAAAGACGTTTGGGTGGCAACCTTTCATGGAACTTGCGCTCGAATCTTACGACAAGAGATTGATAAATTAGAAGGTTATACCCGCGCTTTTACGATCTTTGACACGACTGATCAGGCGGTTGTTGTCAAAGAGGCTCTCAAGAAACTTGGATATGAAAACAAACAACATAATCCGCGTGCCATCCTAAGTCATATTAGCCGTGCGAAAAACGATTTCCTCAAACCCGCTGCATATGCCGACATTGCAGGTGACTACTTTGAAGAGATTGTCGCGCAGGTTTACCCTATATATCAAGATTTGCTCCGTCGAAATAATGCCCTTGATTTCGACGACTTACTTCTCTCTACTTTAGAATTGTTTGAAGATTATCCAGATGTACTTAAAAACTATCAGCGCAAGTTTAGGTACATTCTTGTTGATGAATTTCAAGATACGAATCAGTGTCAATATAGAATCGTGCGACGACTAGCTGAACCTGAAGGCAATCTCTGTGTTGTTGGAGACGATGATCAATCTATTTATGCCTTTCGTGGTGCCGATATCAGAAATATTCTTAACTTTGAAAAAGATTACGGAGATGATGCCAAGGTATTCCCTTTAGAACAAAACTACCGATCTACAAAAAATATCTTAGATGCGGCGTGGAATGTCGTCCGTAACAACAAAGCACGAAAGCCGAAAAAACTCTGGACTGAAAACGAGGAAGGCGATCCTGTCATTTGCTATGAAGCAATCAACGAGAGTGACGAAGCTAACTACGTCGCCACGCAGATTGAAAATTTGCACGTGGAAGGAGTTAATTACGCAGACTTCGCCATTTTTTACCGGACTACTGCACAATCTCGAATCTTTGAAGAGGCACTTCGGGCAGCAAACATTCCGTATCAGATTGTCGGTGGTGTCGGTTTCTACGATCGGATGGAGATTAAGGATCTCCTTGCCTATCTTCGTGTGATGTGCAATCCTGATGATTCAATTAGTCTCCGGCGTATTATCAATGTTCCAGGTCGTGGTATCGGCATGAAAACGATCCAGCGGCTCATTGATTTTGCAGTCACCGAACAAATTTCCTTGTTTGAGGCAGTCGAGCGCGTTAATGAGATCTCGCAAATTAGTAGTGGTATTAAGGCAAAGGTCAGAAGGTTCAATAAAATCTTTGACGACTTAAGTAACGATATCCTACCTTCCGATGCCTTATATCATGTCTTACAGACCACAAAATATCTTGAAAATCTTGAGAGTCAGAACACGCTTGAGGCGCAGGGTAGGATTGAAAATATTGAACAACTGATTAGTGCGGTTACTGAGTACGAGTCCGATTCTTCAATACCGACCCTCGCCGATTATCTAGAAAATGTTGCCCTCACAACGGATGTAGATGCTATGGAAACTGATGAGACGAATATAGTGCCGTTGATGACCCTGCACAGTGCCAAAGGGTTGGAATTCCCATTTGTCTTCATTGTCGGTGTGGAGGAGGGGTATCTACCGCATCAACGATCTATTGATGAGGCAACGGAAGCCGCAATAGAGGAAGAACGTCGCCTCTGTTACGTCGGAATCACGCGAGCGATGGAGCGGCTCTATCTTATTCATGCGGATTCAAGACGAATGTTTGGTAATTCAGAATACCGTGCTCCATCACGCTTTATCTCTGAGATTCCGGATCATCTTATCAAACGCGTTGACCGATACCATTCTCCATTCCTAGAAGCAGAGTCCGCGTATGAATCGGTTTCCGAAGAGTCATCAGATTACTACGTTGATCAGATTATTGATCATCCGCAGTTCGGGAGAGGCAAGGTAACGAAGATCAGTGGAGCGGGACAAGATGTTTATGTCACTGTTCGGTTTAGTCGTGCTGGCATGACGAAGCAATTCGCCGCTTCACTTGCACCACTGACGATATCTGATTATTAATAGGCGGAGCCGTTCAGTTAAAGGAAGGAGTCGGGAATTGGAGTTCCCTCCTACCGAAGAATAAGGAGATTGAAATAGGAAAAATGGCAACGATTACCACCGAAGGCGTACACCATGTCGCGAACCTGGCTCGCCTTGAATTTAACAAGGAAGAAACAGAGCATTTCACCGAGCAGCTTGCCCGAATACTTGATTATATCGGGAAGTTGAATGAACTGGAGACGGATGATGTGCCGCCGACATCGCACATCCATCCGCATCAAGTTTTCATCTTATGTTCACAGGCTGACGCGACGCATGTCGCCAAACCTGATGTTGTCAAACCTTCCTATCCACGCGAAGAGGTCATCGCGAACGCCCCTGAGGCTGAAGAGGGATATTTCGGCGTTCCGAGAGTAGTTGACCGCAGCCACTAAAAAAATACTTTTCAGAGGAGGAGTCATCAGTTTTCAGTTCGGTTTTCTTTCAGAAACCTTTCAGTTTTCAGTTAAGAGCAAGAGGCTTACGCGCAGGTTCTGCTCTTCTCTTTAACTGATGACTGATAACTGATAACTGATAACTGATAACTGAATGTCGCTTTGTGAATTGACGGCACACGCCTTGCACGAAAAGCTCAAAAATCGGGAAATTACTGCTGTAGAGTTGGCGGAATCTGTCTATGCGCGTATTGATGCTGTGGAACCTCATGTCAAGGGGTACCTGACGCTAACGAAGGAGTTGGCTTTAGAACAGGCGGGTCGCGCGGATACAGGTTTTCAAAACGGGGACGAGATGCCATCTTTGGCAGGTATCCCGATCGCGATTAAAGATGTGATATGCACGAAGGGTGTGCGCACAACGTGTGCCTCTAAAATCCTTGAAACCTTCGTCCCTCCATACAATGCGACTGTCATGACCAAACTTCATGAGCAGGGCATTGTGATGGTCGGAAAGACGAATATGGACGAGTTCGCTATGGGTTCCTCGACCGAAAACTCAGCGTATCAGATTACGCATAACCCGTGGGACTTGGACACTATACCCGGCGGCTCCAGCGGTGGTTCTGCCGCTGTTGTGTCTGCGGATACCGCGATCTGTTCGCTCGGTTCAGATACTGGGGGTTCGATTCGCCAACCCGCTGCACTCTGTGGTGTCGTCGGGATGAAACCGACGTATGGGCGCGTCTCTCGTTATGGTTTGGTGGCGTTTGCCTCTTCGCTCGATCAGATTGGTCCATTTAGCAAAGATGTCACCGATTGTGCGCTGGTCCTGAATGCTATCTGTGGAAGTGACGCGATGGATGCAACCTCTGTTGATATTCCGGTGCCAGATTTTACACAGAGCCTCATCAACGATGTGAAAGACTTGAAGATCGGTGTCCCCAAAGAATATTTCACGTCGGCGTTGGACGCAGAAATTGCTGATTGCATACATACTGCGATTGCTGTGCTTGAAGGTCTCGGCGCAACCGTTGAAGAGATTTCATTGCCACACACGGAATATGCGATCGCGACCTACTATATTATCGCTCCTGCCGAAGCGAGCGCGAATCTCGCGAGATATGATGGAGTCCGCTATGGATACCGACATGAGAATCCTGAGGATCTAATCGGGATGTATAAAAAGACGCGGAGTGAAGCGTTCGGTGAGGAAGTAAAACGCCGGATTATGCTCGGCACCTTCGCACTGAGTGCGGGCTACCAAGACGCTTATTATAAAAAGGCACAAAAGGCACGGACGCTAATCAAATCTGATTTTGATGCCGCGTTTGAGAAGGTCGACGTTATCGCAACACCGACCTCGCCGACGCCAGCGTTCAAAATAGGTGAGCGGACTGCCGATCCGTTGCAAATGTATCTTTCGGATGTTATGACGACACCAGCGAGTCACGCTGGGTTACCCGGTATCTCTGTACCGTGTGGTTTTGTAGAGAGCGGATTGCCCGTTGGGTTACAACTTCTCGGCGCGCCTTTTGCCGAAGAAAAGGTCCTGCAAGTTGCTTATACCTTCGAGCAGAACACTGAGCACCATTGCCAGAAACCGCAAATCGGAACTGACGGAGTTGTTTCATGATGAACAATTTAGCGGCACCGATTGGTGGTCTCATTGGTGCAGTGATAGGCGGCGCGCTTTGGGCAAAATATATCCAGTGGACAGGACGCATTGATGGCTTCGTTGCTATTGGCATCGGTGTATTGACTGGCGTAGGGATACTCCTCACGAGTAGCCGCTGCCTTGAACGTGAGGCAAAAACGATGTGGCGCGTTGTGAGTATTGCCGCTGCCTTTTTCGCTATACTCGGTATCTTTATTGGGAAATATTTTGATGTCCAGTGGAATGCAGTCGCACAGATCGCGGAACAGCTAAGCCAAGAGCATAATATATCGATAGCGCAAGCCATGCCGATCGCGAAAACTGTGTTTAAAGGACAATCTGTCTGGGAATTAATGCGGACACGGATGAGTGGCATCTACGACCTGCTCTTCTTTGCAGCAGCTGCCTTTTTTGCTTTTCGTATTCCAAGTAGCCAGTGGCTACGAAATTATCTTTACTAACTAAAATTTACGCAAATTCCATCTCTTTGGCGGAGTGGTTGTTGACTATCAGTCTGTAGCCGTCAACATTGTTTTCACCGGCCACACGCGCCTCTTTACCTTAACCATCAACTCGCCTACAGATACTTTTGCTAAAGCACGAGTTGATGGTTAATGCCGAAGACTGATGGCTGATAGCCAATACGTCAGCAGGAGGAAATAGACAATGAAACTTTTAACAGGGGGTTTTGGGAATCTACAAATTTCGCCCAGAACCTGTTTTCACGTCTTTGTATTGATAGGTCTTATCTGCGCGTTTGTACCCTTCGGTTGGAGTTCGGAAGAAACCGAAAAAACGGATGATGATATACTCCTCGAAAATCTCGCGCTATTCTCAGAGATTCTCGCTCATGTCCAACAAAGACATCTTGATACACCGGAGACCAAAGAGATCGTAGAAGGTGCCATCAAGGGTATGCTTCGCAAATTGGATCCATACAGCCAATTCATTTCGGACTATCGTGAATTTCAGACCCAGAACTATGGCAATTATGGTGGTCTTGGCATGACAGTCGGTATTCGAGAAGATATGCTGACTGTGATTACACCCTTTAAGGATAATCCTGCTGCACTGGCTGGCGTGCAAAACGGTGATATCATCAGCCACATTGAAGATGAATCGACAGCAGTCATGTCGCTGTCTGAAGCTGTTAACCTGTTACGTGGTGAACCGGGGACCCCAGTTTCCATCACGATTGTGCGCGAGGGTGAGAGCCGTCCGATTCAGCTTGCTATCACGCGTGAAGTCATTCGGATCCCGAGCGTCGAGCCAAATGTTATCGGAGATAAGATCGGCTATATCAAAATCAATCAGTTCCTTCAGACAACGGCTAACGACGTGGATAATGCCTTGCTTGACTTCAAGAAGCAAAATGTGCGAGGTGTTATTCTCGACCTTCGCAATAATCCCGGTGGGCTCCTCACTTCGGCTGTCGATATTGCGAGTGACTTTCTTGAGCCGGATCAGCTTGTTGTTTATAGTCAGGGAATTGAAAAGCGGGATAACTTCAAGGCAAAAGGGGCGAAAAGAGCGGATTTGCCGCTGATTGTGCTTGTTGATGGTGGTAGTGCGAGTGCTTCTGAGATCGTTGCGGGGGCCGTAAAGGACCACGGACGGGGATTGGTTATGGGTAGTAGAACCTTCGGTAAAGCATCGGTGCAACGCATATTCCCACTAAGTAATTCAAAAGCTGCTGTGAAATTAACCGTCGCAAGTTATTACACGCCGAGCGGGGTTGGCATTGATAAAGTCGGTATCATGCCCGATGTTGAATCACCGGGGTTTAGTTTTTCTGAGCAGAAAATGCATTTGAAGCTTCGGAATCACGAGAAACTCAAAACCTTCATAGAAGACCACGGCGACGATGTGTTAACGAAACTCGCCACTGCGGAGGATGCACCTCGCGATGACCGGCATGCCGTAAAGCTCCTGAGGAGTTACCAACGTTTGGCGGACGCGCTTACAGAGGAACAGATTGTTCTCAGCGATATTGGTATGAAATACGCCCTTGCTGAAATTACGGAAGACCCACGTGACGAACTTGAACATGATCCACAAATCGTCGCCGCTATGGAACAGTTGAAAGTGCTTGAACTCTTCGCAAAGAAGGATTGAAGGAGGGAATCTGATGCCTGACGTACAAACGTCACTGCCGAATTATATTGATTGTACATGGCAACAATCCGCAGCAGATGAATTACTTGACGTTACGAATCCAGCAACAGGTGAGGTGCTCGCCCAGGTGCCGCTTTCACCCGCTGCGGAGGTTGATCAGGCTGCGACAGCTGCCGCCGCTGCGCTCCAAGAATGGCGACGGACACCACCTGTCCAACGCATTCAATACCTCTTCGCTTTGAAGAATCTTTTAGAAGAAAACTTAGACGATATCGCCAGAACGATTACACTGGAGTGTGGTAAAACGCTTGACGAGGCAAAGGGTGAGATGCGGCGCGCCATTGAGAATGTTGAGGTCGCCTGCGGTATTCCGACGCTCATGCAAGGCACGAACTTGGAAGATATCGCGAGCGGAATTGATGAGTTTATGATTCGTCAGCCTGTTGGTGTCTGTGCTGCAATCGCGCCTTTCAACTTTCCCGGAATGATTACCTTCTGGTTTCTACCTTATGCGATTGCTTGTGGCAACACCTACATCGTCAAACCCTCGGAGAAAGTGCCACTCACAATGCAAAAGGTGTTTCAGCTGCTGGAACAGACCGGACTCCCTAAAGGCGTTGTGAACCTCGTTAATGGTGGCAGGGAGACTGTAGATGCGATCTTAACGCATCCAGAGATCCGAGCCATCAGTTTTGTCGGTGCGACAGCAACCGCGAAAGCCATCTATGCGAAAGCTGCAGCAAACGGTAAACGCGTCCAGTGTCAAGGTGGCGCGAAAAATCCGTTGATTGTCCTTCCAGATGCTGACCCGCAGTTTACTGTCAATGCTACGGCTGAAAGTGCGTTCGGGTGTGCTGGACAAAGGTGCCTTGCGGCATCCCTTACGCTAACTGTTGGTGAGGCACGTGGCTGGTTCACAGAAGCCATCGCTGACACCGCCACCGATCGGGTTGTCGGAAACGGGTTGGAAGAAGGGGTTGAAATGGGTCCCGTCATCACTGCCGAGAGTAAGAGCCGAATTGAGGGACTGATTCAGGCGGGTGTGGATGAGGGGGCGCAACTCCTTGTTGATGGCAGGTATCCGAGTATTTCCGGTGGTGAAAACGGTAATTTCATTCGACCGACAGTGCTCAACGACCTCAACCCGGAAGGCGAGATTGCCAGAACCGAAATTTTCGGACCCGTCTTAGGGCTCATCCATGTTGAGACGATTGATGATGCAATCGCGCTTATCAATGGCGGAAGTTACGGCAATATGGCGTGTCTCTTTACGAGTAGTGGTGCGTCTGCCCGAAAATTCCGTTATGAGGCGGAGATCGGCAATATCGGCATTAACATCGGGGTCGCTGCACCGATGGCATTTTTCCCTTTCAGTGGTTGGAAGGATAGTTTCTTTGGGGATCTCCACGGTCAGAGTTGGGATGCTGTGGACTTCTTTACGCAGAAGAAGGTTGTCGTTGAACGTTGGGCGTAAATTGACACCTATCTACTACCGCTTGTTTACCAAGGTTGTCTATATGATGGCGCATTGACAAAACGCTCCATCCCTAATTCCAAATCAATTTCCGTGTTAGGTGGTAGGTGGATGTGCAGATAAGTTCCATTAACCGGGACGGTGTCCCTATTCTGACCGTCGTTAACGTTCACTGAAGTGAAATTGTGTTCACCCATCGCACCCGCTTGCACAACGACCTCCCGCGGTTCTGTGGTGTTGAGATTGACGAGCTGCAGTCTGGTGGTGTCGGTTGTCATTTCAGTAACCAAGGCACCAACATCCGGTGGAAGTCCCGGTCGCTTCTGCTGTGCATCAAAATGCCGGACCCGTGTCACGAGTAACCCGCCGTTGTAGTGAGGCAATGGACCACCACACGTGAGTTGAACAAGTCCTTCACATGTAACGGGGTTGCGTCTCTGGAAATAAGCGTCTCCGTATCCTGCTGGATCTTCCTCATCATTTTCCATGTAGTTGAGGCGTTGTTCAACTTGCGATAGGTTATGATTGAGGATTGTTTCTGGATATTCAGGATAATCGCCTCGCATATACGCGAGCCACCCGCCATCGCGTCCACCACTATCTTTCGTATGATGCCACGCGTTGATGTCAAATTTGGATCCTGTCTTTTTAGCGATCTGCTCCGCACGCTGTTGATCAGCATCGTCCATTGACATTGCCCACAGATGTGCCACATCAGACGGATGCATCGGCATGAATTCAAACCAGCCGTCAATCTGTAGCGTCGTGCCATCCTCGTTTGTTATTGGATACTGCATCCACGGACCAGGCGTATAGTTTGCAATTCCAGGATCACCATACTTCTGCGGCACATAGAGTTGGTCGTTGTGTTCTATACCGTGCTGTATGAGCACATCAATCTGGGAACGCGGGAAGTCCATATACGTCAAATCTTTGTGAAGGAGTGCTGCATTCTGTGCAGCAACACTGACTGCCTGACCAACGCTATGCCACCCATGGGGCCAACTCCAGCCATAGCGTGAACCATACCACTTGCCATCTATATGTTCACCGATTATGCCCGAAAGCCCAACGTTATCCGGCACAATTCCACCATTTTCCTTTGTGCGCTCTATCCATGCATCAACATATTCCTGAACCCATGCCTGATATTTCTCTTCACCTGTGAACATATATGCATTGGTAGCAAGCGTCGTTGCAGCGAGATTGCCGACTGCGTCCCCTTTTCCTTGTCGTTCATAGATAATGCGTCCCATCAGATCGCGCAATTCTTCCCTTTCCAGCATCACATCACGACTTGTGCAGCCCGGAACATCAATAAACGGCAAATTGTAACCCATTGAGGGATAAAAAGATTCTCTTTCAAGGATCCAAAATGCTGGTCCTTTACTCCCGTTCATCGCACACTTGATGATTTTGTGTTCCGGGTCGTAATTCTGTGCATCAGGGTCTTCGTTCAAAAAGAATCCTGCGAACCGTATCGCGCGTTCAACATTCTTTGTATGTGACGGATCCGCCATACACAGCATATAAAACAGATAGTTCCCTTCGCTTTGGTGAAACCAGTCATATCCGGGTTGATACTCTTTAACGACCATCGGATAGTCGTGTCCTGAACCGAATCGTGTCATGTCCTTCGTGATAACATCAAATTCGGTTTGCCCATCTACCAAGAACTGCGCGGCGCCACCAAGCATGTAGAAGAGGGGCCAGTTATGGAAACTCTCATAAGCATCATCTAATCCATCAAAACTTTGAAAATCTGGATGTGTTGGCCAATACAACGTTCCATCTGGACGTGTGTATTTCTTCAAAACCTGCGGAGCTGCATCATTGATTTTGTCAATTAGTTCACGTTCAAGGACTGCCCACGTCGGTGGTGTCTGGAGTCGTGTCTGTGCTTCAATCGTTGGGAAGGTCATCTCTTTGCTCCTATGAAGGGGTGGAATCTTTGGGGTACAGTTGGTTGTAGTATATCATATTTTTATGTATTCGTGAAATTTATATTTTTACGTAACGGAAACAATTTGCGATTTGAAGGTGAATTATGGTATAATTGCGTGTAGGTAATTATCCGGCAAACAATATCGGGATCGGCTTCACATCCATGTTGAGAATCCTTATACATGGTTACGGGAGACAGAGAATGGACATCTTAGAGATGACGGATCTTGAACTTTATGAACTTGGGACTAAAAAACTTACAGAGCAAATGGGTACGACGTATGCTGCACAGTTTCTGCAGAAATGCAAACCACGTGACTATGATTACACTGCTGAGCGACATAAATGGCTATCCGACGACCCAGATATCCTCACGATGGCGAAGCAGACTCAAGCGGAAAAAGTGTTGCAAGCAAAAGAAGAAAGCGTTAAAGTTGAAAGAATCGCCGCGTGGCGAAAAGGTTTATTGGAACTCACCGATATTGAGATCTATGAATTCGGGTTTAAAGTCCTTGCCGATAGCCTTGGTGCTTACGGGTTGTTGCGGTTCATCACACAGCATTTCAAACAACTCAATAGGGATCAACCTATTGACCGGCCGCAGCCCCAGCCAGATAACGATGCGAGTTTGGTAAAGGCTGGACAGATGTCAACAACCGAACCACGCGATTAGCGGATGCTGGAGAAGCAGACGATGAAAGAGAATAAATTTCCCCCTGACTGGGATGAGGAACGTGTGCAAAGCGTCATTGATTATTACGAAAATCAGACTGAGGATGAAGTTGTTACTGAAGATGAAGCTGCATCGCAGAATGAATTCGGCATGCTAATAGAAGTCCTTGCGGAATTGGGACCCGCCGTGTGTGAGTGGATCCTTGAAGCCTTAGTTGATAATCAATAAAAAATGGAACAAGGCGTGTGATGAATACATTAGAAATGACAGATGATGAACTTTACGAAATAGGACTTAAAATCCTTACAGAGAAACTCGGTGCCTCTGAGGTGACGAGGTTTACTCGGCAGTGCAAACCGGGGAAAGGTGATTACTCTGTTGATCGGCATAAATTGTTGGCGGATCAGCCCGATATTGACACTATCGTCAAGCGGATCCAAGATAGACGTGCGGCAAGGGAAGCGGAAGAACGCGCACGCGCCAAAAGATTTGCTATGCCTCAAAGCGAAATCCAAAAAATGACAGATATTGAGATTTCTGAAATCGGGAATCAGGTTCTTATCAATAAACTTGGAGCTGCCGGATTCATAGGGTTTATCAGGATTTGTCAGGAACTTAACGGTGGTTATCCTCGTGACCTGATTGAGAATAGGGCAGAGGCTGAAGAAAACATTAAACTTTACACTGCAAGCCTGACTTTCAATCCGAAAATAGTTGAAGACTACATTAGCCGCGGCAATGCCTACAGCTACATTGGCGAGTATGATAAAGCCATTGCGGTGTACTGCCACCGGAAATTTAGACCACTCTCTAAAACAAGATTGTGATACAATAA
>JAPPBX010000076.1 GCA_026702755.1 Candidatus Poribacteria bacterium
CACGCATCAAACTCAACAAATTATATCCAGCAATATAAATGTGACAGACTACTAGTGTGTTTATATCCATATCCTTGAGTGAGGCCATTACTTTATTAAGCGTGTTATGATTTACCTTAATTTCTTTTGGATCGGCGACATCGTCAAGACTCGGGGCAATTTGTCTAACTGCAGCAACAAACGATTTTTTGAAAAGATCTTCTGGCGTACTGTTGGTGTTGGTAAAGTGTTTTCGGATGACATCAACTCCACCAGCAATGGAGGCACCACCAGAAACAATAGTTATGAATTCAAGTATTGGCACAGATTTTTCCTCCTGCCGAGAGTCCTTTTCATAACAATTTTATTCGTTCACTATTTCTACTTCTTTTAGTCATTATAGCATATTTACACTGCCTATGCCAAGTTTAAAAGCAGCATGAGTCAAAGCGACTTCTGCTATATCAGGGTGAATCAGTAGGCGCGAATAGGAAATTAATTTTACCGATTTAATCAACATACCAACTCGGAAAAGCAATCCCCTTCTTCTTAAGCATCGCCAACTCCGCATCAAGGTCACACTTAGACTGCTTTCCACCGTGGATACTCGGCTCAGCGCAGAGCATCTCGCGGAGTGTTTGCATGGATTCAAGCACGTTATCGCTCGTAATTCCCAACACCTCTGTTAGTAGTCGGCGGTCTAATTCTTTGCGCATAGGGTCATTATCGCACTCATTGAAAGGCAGCATCCGTTTATACTTCAACTGTTCAAACACCTTTTCAGCGTTTGCTAACGCTTCATCGGAGAGTTCACGGACATCCAGCGTAGGGGTCGTCGCTAACGTTTTGAGTGTTAGAATACCGCGACCAGACTGCTGTTTTCCACTATGTATCCAATGACACATTAAGCCGAATGTTGAGTTGCACCACAGAGCGAAAGTAATCTCATGCTGTGGGTTTTCAAACGCAACGTTAGGTATCCTATTAACCCCAACCGAAGGAGTCGCTGTTACGAGTGCCAGGGTCGAGTTAGCATTAAATCTCAAGTACAAATTGTAATGAACTCTACTGTTTTTAGTCAGGATTTTTTGAAGGTTCTCCTCTGCGTTCCTGCGCGGAATCCCCCTGGAATCAGGGTTAACCAGCATTGACCGCTGAGTTTCACTGTTCAAACTCCAGAGGCAAGGATATCCATCACCGTTGGTATTACCTTTAACCATCTCAAATGGTCCATTCTTTCCATAGACATTTTCTGGGTGCCATCCAACTTGAGCTATGTCCTCTACACGACAAATAGGAACATTAACCTTTGTTGTTTGCAAGGGTAGGTATATACTTCCTTTTTGTATACCGTAAACAGACTGAATCAACGCCATTGATTTTACGCGAGACACTCCCCAACCTTTACCAAGCGGAAGTGGACAGTCCAGCATTTGTCCAATGATGTCATTACCAATTTTAATTATATCACCGCCACTGGGAATATCTTCTAACCGCCGTGTGTTCTCGTTTCGATTAACATACTTTGCTATTTCCATTGCTTCTAATAAGCTTTGAGGGCGTTGATTCAGACACACGAATTTTCCTCGTCCACTGCTTTTGTCTGTTCCTTTCTTTGCTACCACAATGCATTCCGCCATGCCAGTATCCGCGGAAAACGCCGCGGCTGCTGTCTTTGCTTCAGCAATAGTGATCACTACGACTCTGTGATATTCCGATGCCAGCCTGTCTCGCATTTTTTGCATAGTAGATGATGTCAGAATCGTCGCTGGTAAAATGCAGCCCATAGTACCGCCGTGTTTAAGTTTCCGATCTGCAAGGTCTATAAAGTAGGAGGCGAGTCCACTCAATCCATGTGCTATCCGGGAGTCTTTACTTCGCAGCACTGCCTGCATTGCCTTCTTATCTTCTTCTGGACGATCACTTCCCTGGAATGTCGTTTTTGGTATATTACTACCTTGATCTGTTCCTGGTTTCGTAAACGGGGGATTCTGAACCACAATATCAAAATCATTATGCTGGAACGTCTGTTGGAGTCTAACTACGGTATTTTCCTCGCCACCTATTTGCTCTGCCTCTGTGTCAAATAGTTTTATATCATCAAGCAATTCCAACGAACCTATAGCATAACCCCTATTATCTATCATACCGTAAGGCGCAGTTACGATTTGCGTGCCGCCGATTTTGACACCTGCATACGTACTCGCAAGTGCAGCCGCTGTGAGGTGTGTCGCATTCGGCATAATATCTACACCACCGATGTGCTTCTCCAACATTCGCTGATGGATGTCCCTACCGTTGCCACCCGATTGTTCATACAAAGACAAGATACGTTGATAGACACCATTAAGGAGTGCCCCTGTTCCGCAAGCGAAGTCTGCCACTTTCGGGAGTTTACCTTTCGGCAGTTCAGGCATCACAAGTGTGGAGAGCAGCACCGCGCTTTCGGGGAGCGTATAGTTCGCCTTGACGTATTTCCTGTCGGTGATAAGTTTTTGGAACACAATACCAGCGAGTTCGTGAATCTGTGCAATACCGGTATCAACAAGATCTTTTGCAGCCTCACATAGCAGTTTTAAGATATATTTGACCAGTCTATCATCCGTAGCGAGTGCCTCAACGAGGTGTCGGGCATCCTCAAAGATTGGGCGATAATTAACCTTGAGAATCGTGTTCCAGTCCTCAATAACATCGGCATAATCAATTATCGGTAGGAGTTGTCGGAGTGAGCGAACAGATTCCATCTCTGCTTTACCGGCGAGGGAACTTTGAAAGACAAAAGCATCGGTGATAATCAATGCTGCCATACGGAGCGTCTGGACGTTCGGTTTTTCTTCTGTGTTATCTTCCGCTTTAGAGGAAACCTCTTGGTGCAGAATCGTCTCAATTTTCTTGGCGATGGCAGGATGATCAACGATAGCATCTTCAAGAAGGTAAGCTGCCTTGTTGATACTTTTCTCCATCTCTTCCGCTGCCTCTTCAAGTTGAGAGGTCGGCATTGCACCAACGTGGAGCGCGTTTGCTATGTCGCCTACAGTGCCTTTCGCCCATCCATTTTCTGGGAAGTGTCCTACGGTATCACCGACTGTATTGACGAGTTTGTATTGTAGGTCATCTGCAGCGCGTAGTTGTGGGTTGATATCCTTTCCCTGCATCGTCTTAAAACGGTCAGGATACAGGATTGCCATGACGTTATTGAGCGTTTTTCCAACGACGTGATATTCCGTTTCAAGCTCCAGAACAAGCCTTGTTTCTGCCTGTTCAATCAGATTTTTGGCATTAGTGGTGGTTGCGAATTTTGCTTCAATTCCGACGGGTTCTCTACCGTGTTCAATGACAATAGCATCAAGTTCGCTGTTGCCTCGGATGAAAGCGTTGACTTCCGTTTCGAGCTCCCATCCGTGGCGCATGTTTCGTAAGATGTTCACCAATTCATTTGTAATTGTTGTTTCGCGTCGGTTTGGCATGGTATTTTCTGTAAATATTTAGGCTTAGGTCATTAAAAGAAGGATGCGGATATGGTATCAGTATAGCATGTTAATTCTGATGAAGGCAAGTAAAACAGGACATAGCCAGAGTTATGCGGTTTTCTGTTGGTTCTATGGGAGCATCGCGAGCTGGAGCCCGCTCCTGTATGAGGAAGGGACAATTACCGATTTTGGGAATTAGGTGAGGTTAAAAACCCAGCAGGCAATCGCCTATGTCAGGGTTGCACTGTTGTGTCGTTGATATCCGGCAAGGTAATACGGTATCTATATTTGTAAAACCTACAATTAATTAGACATTGTAGAAGGGCGAGGTTACAAACCTCGCCAGCGATAGTGAGGTGTTTTGTGTTTTCCAAAGTGTCCTCTTATTTTCGGGTTTTACTATAGTTGGACTTCTCACAGTGGGGGCACCGGTTTATTCCACCGAGGTAGATTGACCATTACGAGATCAACATCAGGTAAGTGTTCTGCCAATTTCGGTTTAAATACAATATCCAGAAACTTCTCAATACCTTTTTGTATCTCTTCTGTGCCAATTACAGATAGGGTAGAAGCCCACGTAACGTATAATCGCGTGGGTTTATAGGCTTGAATTTCAGGATCTCTGAGATGTGCTTCCAATTTATCCTTGATAATCCCGCTTCCGACTTTAAGTACCGTGCGGTTGTCAATCCCTGTCCAGATGATGTAGATGCCGCTAATATTGACACTATGGTCACCGAGATGGGTCTCAAAACGACCATTGCTCAAGAGTTTTTCATTGAATTGACACCAAAGCGAGTTCTTAAGACATCTCTGCCACTGAACGGTTATCATTGTCATAATGGAATCTCCTCTTGTTCTCCTTTCAGAAAACGATTATTCAGTTCTCATACCATTTCTGAAAATAAATATCGCATGAACAACTTTTCTGAAAGGAAATAGGTGACACAAACTAAAAGTTTATGTTACAAGCACATTGAAAGGTATTCAATTAGAAATGGTATCAGATAACGACCTTTTATAGGTTATTGTCTAAAGGTCAGAAATTGCTAAAGCGTGCGCTTTAAGTTATAACGTGAGATTTACGGTTAAGGGTACAGGTTTATTGGTGAGGTTTGGAAGAACCTTGTGTGAGTTCTTCCTAAACCCTCGCCAGCGAAGAGGGGATCTATCATGAAAGGAGAAGTTAAGAAACCCCGTCAGCGAATGTAATTACCGCGCGGGTTGATCTGGGGGTTGAGGTTGGGAATCGAACCCGTAGATTCGGCGCATGGTGGGGGTAGCGCGCTCAACGACTTCCGGGTTGAGATGATGCACGAAGTCGAACATCGGTTTGATAAAAGAACGGCAACAGAAACAGATCAACGCGATGCGCTGTCGATCGGTTTTGTTGGCACCCGCGGAATGCCATATCGCACCGTTGAACAGAAATACGGAACCTTTCGGGGCAGAGAGTCGGACCTCATCGGGGTGGTGCGTCGTGCCGGGAGGTGGCTTGATTCGCTGAAGATGGATGCCGGGAACATGGCGTGTGCCGCCGTTCTCCGGTGTGAAATCGTCGAGCAGCCAGAGGCTGTTGGCGACCAGTGGGAAACTGGGCAGCGGCTCCGGCATAGACCCTAACACGCTATCAACGTGGTAGCCACCATCTGGTGCGCCCGGATCAATAATGTTAGAGGTAAGGGTGCTGAGCGTATAATCGGGACCGAGGAGATGTTCAAAGAAGGGCATCACCTTGGATCTGGCAACGAGTTTTTCATACATCTGTCCTTTGTTCACCAACCAGCGAACATGCTGTCCACGCCCGTCGGTATGTTGACGCGCCAACCCGTTCTGCTTCTCCTCCTCTGCCAACCTGAGTATATCGGTTCTATAGACCTCGATTTCCTCATCGGAAAGCACGTCTGGAATGACGATACATCCCTGTTCGTCCAGCTGCTTCTTTTGTGCGTCGGTGATACTCATCTTGAGTTCTCCTTTAAGCAAGTTTCAATATTAGATGGACGTTTTTGATCTTCGGATGAGTTGGAAAGTTGGAAGTATGGAAGTGTTTTTGCTTGGGTGTTTTCCTGGGAAGATAGCAAACATGGCGGTTCTTCCACCCTTCCTATTTTCCATCCTTCCTTAAAATCAAAATTTGTGCTTAAACCTCGCCAATGCACGATGAAAACTATGCAGCAAAGTTTTTCAAGCACTCCTCGTAGACGTTAAAACGTTCACCCTCATGCTCCTCAGCATCGACGAGTTTGAGCCAGAGCGCACTGTCCTTCTTTTCACCGCTCAGCTGCCGACGGCTGCCGAGATTCGATGGATCCGGTCCGCTCCAGACGACTTCGCCGCCTTGCATATAGATGAAGTTATCACGATACCGGTCAATAAGGTCTTTCTGGTTCTCTTGATAGACCAATCCCTGTTCACACGTCGTTTTCCGCCAATTGGCAACCGTTTCTGGCGTATCTGTTTCGACAGAATCAAATTCGGCTAAAGGTGCTTCAACTTCACTCTCCCAATCAATCTCGTCCAAGTTGACGGTGCCGTATCCACGCTGTGCGGCGATCAAGATATGGTTCCGATCGCGTTTGAAGGGCGGTGTGGGCCAATCAGATTGCGGATCGTGTCCCATTAGGTGCATGCCAACGGTATCTGTGGAGATCGGGTGATCGCCTGCGATGAGTGCGTTACAGATTCTGCCTTCGCCGCCCCATTCGCGTCCCCACTGTCCCGTTAATGCGTCGATAATATTGAGGCACGGTTTCGTGATAAGTGCCAGGTCCGGAAGCACATAGGAGAGACGGATGAGATGGTGGTAATAACTCCGGGTCCTGCCTTCTGGGAGCAGCATCGGCGGCAAACCGAATAGATTTTTGGTGCATAAGGTAATCCCCATGAAGGCGTGGTTCTTCATCTTCGCCACGGAGACGACCGCATCTGCATCGTCAAAACATGCACTCAGTGTATAGCGGTCGAACATTGAACCACCACCCGGAACATCATAGTCCTTGAAAGGTGGTAAGTTGGAATCAACGAACTGCACATCAAATTCTTTCAAATGGTGCAGGTAATTGAAATCAGGCGGCATCCGATGTCCGTGCGTGTAAGGGTTTGTGTCCGTCGCGATAAGCTGCGCGGTCGTATGCTCCTTAATCAGCCGCAGCACGGCACGACAGGTGGCATCATCTACCAATTCTCGCCGCCGACCCTCGTAATAGATAATCCGCTCAGGTGGCTTCATCATGTTGAATTTCATGACCACCTTCTTGGCGGTTTCAATCGGTTTCCAAGCACGGGTGAGCGGGTCGGTGATGCGACGGAGCGTTTGATAGATCTCCTCTTCCGTTGCGCGATAATCACAATGTGCTGCTCTAACTTTGAACTGTTTTTCCATAGTGGTTCTCCATTACAAGTGCGTGATTTTCTAAAATAGTACGAAATTTTGGGGCTGCGCGCATCAAGCGTTAGTTATCTGACAAGCGCGCTTTGAGATGCTCGAGTTCTTCGCGCAGGCGCGAGACTTCCGCTTCCGCTTCGGCGCGTGCGGCGGCTTCACGCGCGCGTGCGGCGGCTTCTTGTTCTGCGCGCTGCTCTGCTGCCTCTGCCGCCTCAGCAGGCGTTTGCAGCCAGTGTCCCATCGCCTCCGCATAAACGGCTAATCCTTCATCCAACAGATGGAACGATACGCCTAATGTCACAGAAGGAATACTACCATCTACATTCTCGGGTATCCGCTCATAAGTCTCACCTTTGAGGCGAAACCCCATCAGCGGTGTGGGCAAATAGCGTCTATCTATATCGCAGAGAAAATACTCTGGTATTCCCATTGACGCGTAATGTGCCATTTTATGCCCTAAGTCATTTTGAAACGTTCCTTTGCTCGAAAACTCCATCACGAAGTCTGGCGGCTTTCCCTCTTCCCACACCTTATAGGTGCGGCGGAGTTTCTTGCCTATACCGAAAGAGACGAGGATATCGGGTGAAACGGCTGTGCGGCTGGGGCCCTCTACATCATACATCATGAGAGTCCCGGAGACATAAGTATCCGGGTTATCCGCGAAGAAGCCGTCAAAACGTTGCCGTAAATCGATGATAGCCACTGCGTGCATATCCGTTTCAGCCATAGGTTTCCCATCCGATTCAGGGTATAGGTCGGCAGTTTCTGTGGGAGCGTAAGGGATGTGGCGTGCATTTGGGTGCGTTTCCATGAGAACATCTCCTTTTCCACAAAGTGATTGAAAAAACAAGTGTATGTCATTCGGGTATTTGTGTTAAGTATACCTGAAAAAACGACAGATGTCAATTTTTAGTAAAATTTCTTCTGGCGCGCAAAAGGCGACGCATAATTTTATTAGAAGCGGTTCGCGGCAACGCATCTACGATAACGACATCGTGAATTCTGAACAACGGATTGAGATGGGCGGAAAGCTGGGTTTGTAACGTTGCGTGAAGTTCTTGTTTTGTGGGTGCTGCTTCTGATGCTGCCAACACGGTGTAGATGACGAGTTGACTGGGACCGCCATCTTTCGGTGAGATAGCGACCGCCGCTGTCTCCTGGACCTCGCTGACGACGTTAAGCACTTCTTCAATCTCTGCCGAACTCACCTTGATACCGCTCAGGTTCATTGTATCGTCAACCCGACCGTGAACGCGGTATTTAATCCCCGCAAGCCAAGGCTCGGTTTCAAAGCCATTGCCTAACCGCTCAATTGCATCGCCGTGGCGGCGTAGATTGGGTTGCGGTGTCCCCGCAAAATAGACTTCGTTGTGGTCAGCGTTGAGCAAACTCGTAGAGAGACCGAGCGAGGGCGGGATGATGAAAGCCTCGCCGTTTTCTGTCGGTTCCCCGTTCCCGTCAAAGAATCGGAAATCCACACCGAGTGCTGGCGTTGTGAACATCGAAGGTGCAGCCGGTTGGACGCGTGTGCCAGTGATATAACCACCCCCGATTTCGGTGCCACCACAGTATTCAATTACCGGCTTATAGCCTGCCAAAGACATAAGGAAAAGCATCTCCTCTGGATTAGAACATTCACCTGTTGAACTGAACGCTCGAATCGCACGCCAGTCCAGCCCGTGCATACACCTCGTATTTTTCCATGCGCGCACAAGGGTAGGCACGACACCGAGCATGCTGACCTTTGCATTCTGGACAAAGATACCAAAGTCACGTCCAGTCGGAGACCCGCCATCATACAGGGCAATAGTCGCTTTGTTAATAAGACTGGCGTAGATGAGCCAAGGTCCCATCATCCAACCGAGGTTTGTGTACCATGCCAGCACGTCACCCGGGTGAATGTCGTGGTGTAGATAGGCATCTGCGGCGACTTTAATCGGTGTGGTATGTGTCCACGGAATCGCCTTCGGTTCGCCAGTGGTGCCGGAGGAGAAGAGAATATTGGTATGTGCATCAGGATGGCACGGAACAGCAGTGAAGGTCACCTCGTCACTAAGGAAGTCGCCCCATGTCGTATCGTCTTCACGTTGGATTCGCGCAACAGCGTCACCGCCTTCACAGGAAAAAACAATGGCTTTTTGAGCGTTCGCGGCGATCACTTTCTCATACAACGGGAGACGTTTACCTGCTCTGTTGATATAATCCTGCGTGAAGATGGCTTTTACATTGCCGATGCGGAGACGAGTGGCTATCTCGTCCGGTGCAAAACTATCGGCAATACCAACAACAACACATCCTGCTTTGACAATTCCTAAATAGACAGCGACAGATTCAGCAGTCATCGGCATGTCAATTGCTATCGCGTCACCTTGCTCCATACCGATTTCAACAAGTCCGTTTGCAACCCGATTTGTAAGAGATTCCAGTTCATGATAAGTGAGTGTTACCAGGTTTTCGTCGTTTTGGTGTCGCGCAACAATCGCGATGGCATCGTTAGGTGCATTAAAGCAGCTTTCAACAATGTTGAGCTTCGCAAGTTTTGTTGCGATACCCGTCGCGTCTCGTTGTGCCTTCGGATATACGTCTGCTGCTTTGATCCGCAATGTGTCGATCATCATCTGCCAAAACGTGTCACGATTGGCAATTGACCAAGCATGGAACTCAGGGTAGGTCTTGATGTGTAATTCCGCCATTAGACGCGTGATATTTGCCTCGGTGATGTCTTCATCTGTAGGAAACCAGGCAGGTGGGGGGCCGTGTGTCGTACGATCAAAGTCGGCGTATACCGTCTCATAAAGCAATTGGTGCAGGGCAAACGGGTGTTGTGGCGTGAGGATGTAGCGCGAAATTTCGTACCAGCAGGCTGTTGGGGACTGTGTTGGCAATATCCGGTTGACGGTTTCGGTTATCTGCAACGCCTCTGCTTTTTCCAATCCACAAGTGACGAGTTGCTCAACGGTCAGCATGAGATAGAGTCCCTTTTTTAGACGGTATGAGTGGTTTGAAGGACATCATCGGTTTCAAGTTCAATAAATCTGTAAACCTGATGCAAGGGGAGTTCCGCGCCGATTGAAACGAGCCGTAACACATCCTCAAGTGTGCTGAATTCGGTAAGCACCCATTGTTTGTCTTGACGAAGATAGTGGTCGACTTGAACCTGATCTTGTGAAATAAGGATGTATTCTTGAAGTGATTCCAGTTGCCGATAGCGTATGAATTTTTCGCCTCGATCATAGCCTGCGGTTGAATCAGAAAGTACTTCAATAATAACCTGTGGATTGATGAGTGTGTCGAAAGCATCATCCTCAAAACGCGGTTCATCGCGGACAACCGTGACATCTGGATAGAAGTAGGAGACACCTGCTCCAATACCGACGCGCATATTGCTCATCAATACTCTGCAATTCCCCTCTACCAGCTGGTTATAGAGATGAGTCGCAGTGTTCACTGTGATAAGGGTATGCGCGTTACTTGCCCCCGACATTGCGACGATCTCGCCGCTCAGGTATTCACTTTTGAGTGTCACCTTGCGTTCGGCAACGATATATTCTTCAGGGGTTAGGTAGGTTCGGGCTGCAATAGATGACATACGTATCTCCTCACTATGGGTTTAAATTCCACGATGAAAGTATAGCATAGTATCGCGGAAAATTTCAACTTGCCGAACACGCCGCCAAAAATCATCCGCAAGCGGAGCAAGGGACTTAGAGCATTACTATTCGGGTGCCAATGCCCGTAGCCGATTGACGACTTTTGTGACTTCATCTGCAACAATATCGACCTCTTCAGCAGTGTTGTAGCGTCCTAAACCGAAACGGACAGCAGTCAACGCCAGTTCATTCGGAACCCCCATTGCAACCAAGACATGTGATGCCTTCACCGACTCTGAATCACACGCTGATCCAGTTGACACTGCAACACTTTTAAGCCCCATCAGCAAAGCATGGCTCTGTACACCAGCAAAGCAGAGATTAAGATTACCCGGCAGACGTTGTTCTGGATGCCCGTTGAGATGGATGTCATCCAAGTGTGTAATTAACTTCTGATGGAGTGCGTCACGTAGCGTTGATACGCGACTTTTTCCCATTTCCATGTATGTCTTAGAAAGTTCACACGCTGCTCCTAAGCCGACGATTCCCGCGACGTTCAAAGTACCTGGACGAACACCCTCCTCCTGACCACCGCCATAGAAAAGCGAACGGGGTTGAGAACAATTTCTCCGGATGTAAAGCGCGCCGATTCCCTTTGGACCGTAAATTTTATGTGCCGTCAGAGAAGCGAGATCTAAGCCGAGTGCCGTCATATTCGAGGGCAGCTGCCCGATTCCCTGCACAGCGTCTGAATGAAAAAGCACACCGTGTTTTGCAGCGACCGCGGCAATGTCGGTAATAGGATTTATCGTGCCGACTTCGTTATTCGCATACATGAAACTCATCAGGATAGTCTTTGGGGTTATCGCGGCTTCAACATCGTCAGGACTTACCCTCCCATACTTGTCCACCGGAAGATATGTCGTTTCAAACCCTTCTGCTGCCAAAGTGTGACTGGTATCAAGAATTGCGTGATGCTCCGCTGTGCTTGTAATGATGTGGTTACCCTTTTCTCTACAGGCGTAGGCGATTCCTCTGATGGCGAGATTGTCCGATTCGGTTGCACCACTGGTGAAGATAATCTCTTCTGCTGAACAACCGAGTAATTCAGCGACCTGATGGCGCGCCTTGTCTACTGCGTCCTTTGCAGCAATACCGAACGGGTGTGTGCTGGAGGCATTACCGAAATGCGTGGTAAGATAAGGCAGCATTGCCTCTAATACTTCAGGGGCAACCGGTGTTGTGGCGTGATTGTCCATGTAAATGAGGTTATTCATGAGGGTTATCTCTTTTAGGACGCGTGAAAGGTGCCTGTGAAGGAACAGTGAACGGCGCGCCTACTACCTTTAAAGCCGTTCTCTGAACATGTCAATCATACCGTCGGGTGGATCAAACGGCAATTCAACGATAGTGTTTGTCAAACCGCTATAGTAAATTCCCAATAACAGATTGAATTCAGCGAGGGATTGCTTGAGGTGTGTCGGATGGACTTTGCTCTCGTCATCAAGCCACTCAAAAACCGCGTCCGTGAGTCCACCCTGGGCGATGACATCCTGTGCGCCGTAGTTCAGGTCGCCGCCTTCATATCCACTTCCGGGTAGATTCCGTTCCCAACTCTCAAACCGCCAATGGACAAATCCTTGTTCGCCGAACACACACACGCGTTTGTGTCGGTTGTTGCCAGTGTCGGGAAGCACACGTGGTGCCATCTCGGGGCCGAATGCGACTGAGGTTTGTACACCGTTTGCGTAAGTAACCAAAGCGGTAGCGTTTGCGGGTGAGGGTTGTGCAGAGTCGAGTTGTCCTGCCCCCGAAATTTGCCCCTGCACCTTCGCCGGGCGCGAGTTGTCAATGTAGGATGATACGAGTTGTAGGACGTGTGGTGCTTGGTCTACGGGCGGGTTGCGCGCACTCGCCTCAATAAATTTAATCGCACCGATTTTACCTTCCGCGACATCACGCTTGAGCGCGAGGTTTTGTGGATGGAAATTGAGTTGTGTATTGACAACGAACTTCGTTTTAGTGCGTTCGGCAAGTTCGGATATCTGCCGCCAATCTTCGCTTTCAACGGCGATCGGTTTTTCTACGATCGCTGCAGGTACACCGTGTTCGGATGCTTGGTTCATCAGCGGATAGCGGATACGTTCATTGCTGCCGCGTAGCACCGGGGCGGTAACGATGTGTAGCAGATCCGGCTTTTCTTTTGAAAGCATCTCATCGAGATCGGTATAGCGAGCGTCAATGCCGAATTCATCACCGAAATCGTTGAGCAGGTCTTCTTTCATGTCGCAGATCGCGGCGAGTTTCCCACCCTTGACGTGTTCATAGGCGCGTGCGTGTCCGCGTGCCCGTCCACGACATCCCAATATTGCGCTTTTATACATTTTTTTCTCCTTTTGCTTAACAAATACAGATACTACATTATATGTCGCGTGCAGTTTTAAAGCAACGTTTTTCGCAAATTTCTGCTTTAAAGAAACCGGGAAATGTGGTATAATGTCTTATAAAGATGAAAACATCAAGCGGGAGGAAAAGATGCAACGTTACCTTTCTATTTTCATAACGTTTTTTGCAATAGCACTCTTTGCAGGGTGCCAATCCAAGGCACTGCAGATGATTTTTGAACCGCAGGAGCTCTACAATTACGCCGTTACAGAAGGGGTCACTTGCACCTCACCTGAAATGATAGATGGCGATGTGAAGACGAGAGGATACACCAACGGACGGTGGATTCATCTAAACCTACCGACAGAAAAGGCGATTCATCGGATTACCATCAACGGGACTAATATTATAAACGCCATGATATACGAGAAATTGGAAGGCGAAGGACGTTGGCGTGCAATTATGCAGATTCAGAACAACGAGAGTCCAATCATTAAAATGCGCGTCAGTGGTGTTGTGACAGATGCAATCCGAATCTACGTCAGCGGCACCACCGATGATGAAAAACAAGCCAGTCGGTATGATCCGAGGCGTGGTGCAATTGTGCCGCAAATAAAGTTAGGTAAAGCCTTCATACACGAACTTGAGGTCTACGGACTTGTTTCAAAGGGAAAACAGTAATGAAACGTTCGATTTTTGAAGATATATACACTTGGGGGGTTTTTAGTCCAGAGCGACAGATAGATTTTAACGGGCATCTGTGGGTGCGCTCGGACGGAAATATTCTGATAGATCCGGTCCCAATGTCTGACGATGACCGAGAGCACCTGGCCGCACTCGGTGGTGCGCAGTCAATTATTCTGACCAATGCCGATCATGAACGCGAAGCTGCTGTGTTTCAAGAATGGACAGGTGCCGACGTGATTGTGCATGAAGCGGATGCGGATGCGTTGAACATCGCACCCACTCGAATGGTTCAGGACCGTGAGGCGATTGTGCCGGGCTTACACGCCATCCATCTGAGACACGGGAAAAGTCCGGGTGAAATTGCCCTCTACTTTCCAGAGAAACAGACCGTCCTGTTTGGGGACCTCGTAGTGGGTGAACCGATGGGAGCACTGACACTGCTTGCCGATGGTAAACTGAGCGATCCACCCAAAGCAGCACTTGAACTCCGCAAAATCTTGGCACTCCGCTTCAATACGATTCTCGTCGGTGACGGCCACTCTATCTTTAAAGACGCACGCCAACACCTCGTTGATTGCCTGCAAGCGCGTCGAGACATCTATATCAACAGAATCCATATTGATGAAATAGAGTGGCAGTATAAAAACGCCCCTCATCCTTACGACTTCGAGGACAAAGACATTGATCCGCTCATCGGTGGTAAAAATTTGGGATACCGCGTGATCCGTCTCCAACCGGATAAGATGAGTTTCCCGATGCATTTCCACAACTTCGGCGAGGAGATGTGCTATGTGATGGAAGGCTCCTGTACACTCAAGACCCCACGAGGCGATGTGGAAGTAAAGGAAGGGGATTTCATTGCGTTTCCACCGGGCACAATTGGCGCGCATAAGTTTGTGAATAGCAGCGATGCCCCAGTCACGCTATTCATTCTCGGTACGACTACACCACACGACGTAAGCGAATATCCTGATTCCAATAAAGTACTACCTTACGTCGTTGGAAAGATCTACCGTAAAGATCCGAGCCTGAGTTATTGGGACGGTGAAGTTTAATTTTTTCTGACAGGGGTCCCGTTTCGTAGATGGTCTGGTATTTCCTGCACATCTGTTTGACGGGTTTTACACACTTCTTTGAGAAAAAGGTAGCAAGACCTGAGTGTTGCCTCCTGCTACCTTTTCTGGTTAAAGTGTTGGATTTCGCTCAGGAGATGATGTTAATCACTGATGTGGCAACTTTTTCAAGATAGATTCGGCGGCTTGAATGTAATCTTGTTTCTTTCCATGTTCGACGACCTGCTGCAGAAACTCTCTCGCCATTGCTGCGTTGCCCCGGTAGTAGTATATCAACCCGATGTAGAATGTTTGTTCCTCACTTTTCCCAAAGCCTTGGGGCCAACCATTATAGTTGCTCAATGACCGCGTGAGGAATTCGTCGTTCTCAGCATAGAATCTTTCGTTATTCAAAACATAAGTCGTTCCATTCCACTTGTAGAGGTTCACCCATTCAGGATACGCCGCGCCCGGGATACCGTCAATAGATATTCTGGTGGGAATTTTAATTTCGTAGATACCATCGTTATCAAGGTCAACATATTCTATAGGGTCCTCCCTTCTATGAGAACTATAGACATTGCAGACTTCCTTGAACTCGCCGTTCTGGAAAGAAATCACAACCACCCCGTAATAAGATTCCACCCATACGTCTAAAGTGCCATCGCCCGTCAAATTAACGAGTCTAAACCAGACACGACCGGACAACCAAGCCCGACTACTGATCTCTTTTGGGAGGACGAAGGGCACACTCTGAAGTTCATTGGTTTTCGCTGGGACCTCTAAATCATAAGTCCCGGCATCAAAAAGTTTGAATAACGCTTTTTTCTTCAACGTGTCTGCCTCGTTCTCAGCAATGAGGAGAAACACTTGGACCGGTTCGCTGCGGGGTTCCTCATATCGTGTTTCAGTCGTGATTAGAACAATGTTCTCTTTTTGGGGCGTGTCATCAATATTTGCGGTGGCTCTCCTCTGGGTATCGTAATAAACTCCTTTGACAGGCGGAGGCGGAAGAAACCGGTGATACATTTGCCCCTCAGGATCAAACCGGGCCTGGTACCAGTAATACTCAACGTCAGCAGTTTTTGTGAGTTTCTCTCTGGTCACCGGGTACCGGCTGAAGACTTCCAGCCACTCGCCGTTCTCAAAAGAGATCAGCGCAACCCCGTGGGCAGATTCCACCCAAATATCTAAAGTGCCATCGTCCGTCAAATCTACAAGTCTAAAGGAAACAGTGTCCGGTTTATGAGCAGCTTCATGTATTTCCGAGAAGACGACCGGGCGGTTATGAAGTTCAATGAGTGTTGCTGCGGGGACATTCAACGGATGCATGCCTGTATCAAAAAGTTTGAAGAACGCTTTTTTCTCGAGTTTCCCTCCTTTCCTGTTCGCAATGAGGAGGAACGCGTGGCTCCGGTTGCCGAAGTCTGTACCACTACTGAAGAGTGTGCGAGGTTTTGTCTCGACAACGATTAAAGAAACAGTCTCTTTTTGGGGTGTGTCATCAATATTTGCGGTGGCTATCATCCGGACATGGTAATGAAATCCTTCGGGGGCGGGGGAAGGTAAAAAGTCGTAATACTCTACGAGATCATCATACGAGTAGTAGTAATAACTATAGTGGACCTGAGAAGTCGTCGTTTTGGCGGTATCCGCATTCACCACAAAAGCCGTAAGTATCAGCAAAATCGCAAGCCCAAGAAATGTGGTTTGACTGTTTTTTTTCATAGGTGTTGTCTCCGATGCGGTGTTTCTGCTTTTCAGTTGTGTGGCAAGTTTTTCAAGAGTTCTTCGGCGGCTTTCCTATAATCATCGTTCTTTGCATTTATGGCGACGCGCTGTAGCAGTCTTCTCGCCATAAATGTTTTGCCGCGATAGGCATATACCAAGCCGATATAGAAATGGTATATTTCCTCATTTCTTGAAAAAGGCTGCCAAAAAATATACTGCTCCAATAACCACGTGAGGAACTTGTCGTTCTCAGCATAGAATCTTTCGTTATTCAAAACGTAAGTTGTGCCATTCCACTCGTAGAGGCTCATCCATTCCAGAGCTGCCGCACCAGGGGCATCCTTGATATGTATGACATCAGGAATCTTGATTTCGTAGCTGCCATCGTTATCGAGGTCAACGTATTCTATTATCAGGTGCTCCCTTTTGAAAGAACTATAGGCACTGCAGACATCCACAAACTCACCCTCTTGGAAAGAAATCACAGCTACACCTTCGACGTGTTCAACCCAGATGTCTAAAATGCCATCACCCGTCAGATCAACAAGGTCAAAAGAGACATGCTGGAAACTCCAATCCTTACCGCTCCACCAAGGTTTCCCAAAAACGAAGGGGACACTCTGAACTTCAATGGTTTTCGTTGGGACATTCAAATCGTGAGTCGTTGCACCAAAAAGTGTGAATAACGCTTTCGTCTTGGGCAACCTGTCTATCTCGGTCTCAGGTTCAGTAATGAGGAGAAACGCTTGACTCCATGCGCGCCATTCGTGTTTTGAATTAACCACCATGAGAACAATCGTCTCTTTTTCGGGGGTGTCATCAATATTTGCGACGGCTTTCATCCGGGTGCCATAAGAGGTGCCTTCCGGGGGTGGGGTCGCCAAAAAGCGGTGATACTTTTGACCCTCAGGCTCGTGCCGGACATCGTAGCCGTAATACTCAACGTCAGCAGTTTTTGTGAGTTTCTCTCTGGTCACCGGGTAGCGGCTGAAGACTTCCTTGAATTCTCCGTCCTCAAAAGAGATGAGCGCAACCCCGTGGGCAGATTTCACCCACACGTCTAAAGTGCCATCGTCCGTCACATCCGCGAGTCTAAGCGACACATCGGTCGGTAACTTGAAACCGGAGGGTGGACTGTGAAGTTTGATGACTTCTGCTGCTGGGACCTCTGACGGATGCGTCCCCGTGTCAAAAAGTTTGAAGCAGGCTTTTTTTTCAATCTTTGATCCTTTCCAGTTCGTAATGAGGAGAAACGCTTGGATGTAGTTGTCGGATAATACGCCATTGCTGGAGAAGGTGCGCGGTTTTGTATCTACAACGATTAGCACAAGGAACTCTCTTTCGGGAGTATCATCAATATTTGCGGTGGTTGTCATTCGGATATGGTAATGGAGTCCTTCGGGTGTGGGGGAAAGTAAAAAGCGGTAATGCTCTTTGAGATAATCGAGGAGATAGTAATAACCATAATTGACCTGAGAAGTCGTCGTTTTAGCGGTCTCCGCATTCACGGCAGAAACAGTAAGTATCAGGGAAATAGCAAGCCCGAGAAGTATGGTTTGACTGTTTTTTTTCATGGGTGTAGTCTCCGTTTCGGTGTGTTTAATGTCAGGCACAGCGGAAGATAGGGAGGGTAAAAGCATAGAAGGTGATTCTCCAGCCTTCCGTTGCTTCCATCCTACTATAATTACACCACATTTTTAAGGAGAATGCAAATGTTTGGTATGTATAAGTCTTTGGCATTAAGTGAAAAAATTAGCACAACCTAACAGGGTAGGCTACAAAAGAGAAAACTAAATGACCCTGTTTCACTATACAGGGTCATTCAATTCTCGGTTTTGATTTTGGTTTTTGTTGACAGGTGTTAACGTTTTTTCGTCCGATCGCGAGCACAGCTCGCTCCTACAAGGGAATTATATTCATATTGGTAAAGTAAATGTTTAAAATTGAATGGCCCTGTTTCACTATAGAAGTCATATTGCGTAAAACATAAGGATATGGTAAAATAAAAATGCAGTGATGAGGCGGTTTATTGCTTATGTGCGTAAGTCCTATCAAAAAAAATATAAAGGAGCAAGCGAGGCTGAGATGACCAAGACAACTTTTAATCCAACCCGTTTAGAATTGCAACTGCGAAAAGCAGGTGTTTACCTACTGAAAATCCTATTATGTGTCGGTCTGTTTATAGGATGTGGCAGTGATATGGGTGAAGAACTGCCACCGCCGGAACCCGCAGTGCTTGTCAGGGCAATTCCTCGAGATGGTGATACAATTCCTGCGAACGGAGAAATCGCTTTGGAGTTCAATAAAAGACCTGAGAACCTCAACACCATTCCGCCCCGCATCTTTTACTTCGCAGATGAAGTGGACGCGAAAGTAAAGAGGAATATTAGCAGTTTGATTCTGGCGGAATTTCGAGGGGACAGAACAGTGATAATCTTTCCTTTCCCGATCGTGGTGCCTATAAAAGTGTTTTGGGGGCACACGGTTCCACAGCAGTCGGTTACACTGACTTATAGAGTTACAGCGCCTCAGTAACGTTGCCGCGCCAAATGGCGAGGTTCCAAACCTCGCCAGCGATGGAGGGCTCGGGGCCGCAGTAACGTTGCCGCGTGCCTGCGGACCCCTTGACTCTCGATTTCTGAGGATGTCACTCAACATTTACGGTCTTTTTCAGGCTTTCATAAGCTGCAGCATCGAAACCAAATTCTCTATAAATATTTCTCTTTGCAGTATTGAGGTCTTCGATCAAATTGCTAAGCGATGTGAACGGTGCTACACGTGGGAGTGCTGCAACGATGTCAGGGTAGTCGCCTAAAATGGATACCGCGAGGTGCATCAATCCTGCCGTTATGAAATTGTGGTGCTGCGAGTATATCGGTGTTCATAATAGTTTTCAGTCTTCAGTTTTCAGTTAAAGAGGTGTTTGTGGCAGTTGCAAACGTCTGGAGCTGCCATACGCATTAACTGGTAACTGACAACTGATAACTATTCCTTATTTTCATTGTTGATTTGAAGCTGCGTTAATTTTGGCTTCAATCTTTCGGGCGACCGACCTTGTGAACGGGAGTTGATTGATCCTGGGTCTTCCTCCCATGATGAAGACGAGAACATTGTTTTTGACAAACCAGATAGAGGCATTATTTTCAATGCGCCAGGTAGCATCCCCGATAACATCTTCGGGCCTGGGTTCGGGTAGATAAATCCCCGCAGAGGCGAGTGTGCCCATCCACTCGCCCGCGGCGGTTTTCGCCTCTTCGACGCTCCGAAACAACCAGTAGCTGACAGAAATATCTTCTTCGGGGCGCGTGCTATTCCAAGATTGTGAAAATCCATCTACAATCGGAGGGTGCTTTCTTTTGCCAGCAATAGCGAAAGAAGACCTAACATCGAGTTCCATAGTAGGTGGTAAATCGTTCGCTGTCAGCATAACCGCATCAAGTTTTCTGACTAACATATCGTCTCCTTTATTGAAAATATGACACCCAAGGGGTGCGATTACCAAAAGCAAAATGAAACTGATGAAACGGCATCGAAACATCATAAACAGAACCTCTTTTTTAATAGACACTGGTTACCAAAGCGTTTGCGTTCCACACAAACTGTCCACTCTTAAAGTTAGCGCGTTTATAATTGTCTCTGATCATATTAGTTGGCACTCTCGGGGTGCCTGTTTTATCGATTGGGAAAGCAAAGGAACGCACGTAGCCTTGAAACCTAAACATTCTCTGACTGTTAACTACTATTCCGCATTGTGTCGTCTTCAATTTTTTCTCGAACTCATGTTAGTTAGACATCTCTAATTTTTGATCTACGCACCCTTTGATTCTCTTTTGCCCGCGCATCTGTCAGTTTTGGATCGACAATCGCACGCAGGGCAACTTCCATTTCACTACGTTTTGCCGCATATTCAGGTTTTGGTGCCAAATCGTCGTTCTCCAACGGATCAACCCCTACATTGAACAATTGCGGTTCACTTCCGACGTAATAACACAGTTTGTAATTTCCTTGCTTGAGCATGAAACCAGCGTTAAGCATCCCCATGTGATGGTATTCTGAAAAGACGGCGCGTGTTGTTTCGTCTGCTTGGTGTTGGGCTATTTCCAACAAACTGTCGCCCGGTAAATCAGAAGGCGTTTCCAAACCGATGACTTCCAATAAGGTCGGTAAGACATCTATCAAAGAAACGTTTTGTGCCACGCGTCCGGTCTCGCTGGAAGGTAGGCGGAGCATTAATGGCACTTTCACCGCCGGTTCATAGAAGCACTGCTTCTGCCAGATGCCGTGGTGCCCTGCCATTTCGCCGTGATCGCTGGTATAGATGACGACCGTGTCTTCACGTAATGGCGACGCATCAATTGCTTCAAGTATCCTCCCAATCTGGGCATCAAGAGACGAAACAAGGGCGTAGTAGGAGGCTAAGGCACAACGTACAGTGGCTTCAGGTGGTGGAATGTCGTTCCGCCATGCCCAACGATGGTGCTGGATGAGGGGATGTTGAGATTCAAGTGGTTCGTTCCACGTAGCAGGCAGTTCAAGCGCGTCTGGGTCGTACAGTGAATAGAATTCCTGCGGCGCAATCAGTGGGAAGTGTGGATGCATGAATCCACAATAGAGCAGGAACGGTTCATTGTTTGGCGAAGACGCTTTTTCACGAAGGAAATCAACTGCCAAGTCTGTAACGTTTTGGTCATATCTCGTGTGTTCATGGTCCCCCGGTCCGCATTCAGCGACGTGTGAGTTGGAGCCGCGCCGTGCGTCCGAAGTGCGTCGTGGTGGACGACCAGTTGTGTGCCTCCACCGAGGTAGATCGTCAAGTAGGCGATGGGAGAAACCGAGAAGTCGATCCGTCCCATTGAAATGCGTCCGTCCGCATAACACGGTTTCATAATCTGCCTCTGCCAAATAGTCGCCCCACGTTGGGTACTGCCGATCCGCAATCGCTCCCAAATCCCACGCTTCAATTTGGTGCGGATAGCGTCCGGTGAGCATGGACAGGCGTGAAGGTGTACAGATTGGATAATTGCAATAGGCGTTGTCGAATGTGTAACTCTGCTCGGCGAGGCGGTCAAGATGAGGTGTGTGGACAATGGGGTGCCCACTATTTCCCATCACAGCACCGGCGTGTTCATCTGAAAATAGAAAAACGATGTTCATAGACACTCCGTTCGCTACAAAGCCGCATGATGGACGATTCTCTGATACCATTTGTAGAAGTGTATCCGATTTCGAGAAAGAAAGCGACAACAATTTGCATGCATTGTGAGATTTCTGATAGAATAGCGGACATTAGAAAGAACATCCGTGTCCTAATAAAACGTAGTTCATTCACCTCACCGAACCGCAAGGTAAATTAAAAAATGGGTAGCACGACAGCATCTCGACCGAATATCGTACTCATTATGTGTGATCAGTTTTTGTAACCAGAATCTCACCAAGGGTTGGTCGCACCCATCTTCTATTTGACAAAACGGGAGAGTTACGTGATAATGATTCTATTGAACAACGAAACCAATTTTGACGGTAGACCCATAACAGGAGGGACAAATGGACAACGAAGTCATGAGCAACGAAGAGAACTACGCTTTTGATGTGGCAGGCTACCTACACATTCCGGGCGTTCTCAGTCGAGAAGAGGTGGCGGCACTCAACGCGGCATTAGATACAGTTGAAGATAGTGAGATGCTGTTAGGCGGATCCAGTTCGCACCGCGAATTGTTCCGCGACCTACTGGTACATCCGACATTGGTGTGGTATTTGAACCAGATTGTGGGACACGGTTTCCGACTTGATCAAGCACCTCAATTGTTGCGGAATCGAGAGGGTGAAGTCGGTACAACACTCGTCGGCGGCGATGAACCGAGAAATCCGTCCTTGGCATATCGCCAACAAAACGGTCAGAGACGTTGCCAAGGTGTGAAAGCGGTTTGGGTATTGGAAGATGTCGCAGAAGGGGACGGTGGATTGGTTGTCGTTCAGGCAAGCCACAAGAGCAATGTCGAAACACCTGACGACTTGGCAACCGGTGTTGATGATATGGGATTGGTGGTGCAACCCGAACTCAAGGCAGGCGATCTATTCTTGGTCGCGGTACCTACGCTCCAAGGCGTTCGTCCGTGGAAAGACGAGCCGAAAAGGTTGTTGGCATACTGGTACGCCGCGCGTGCGGCGGTTCAATCCAATCCAGTTGGACCTTACTCGGAAACGGAATCTTTGCCGGGATGGGCAGACGAGGCGACACCTGCGCAAAAGGCGGTCATGTATGTTCCCGGGTATAAGGGTTCAAGTCCACCGCCAGTGATAAATACAGATAGCGAAGAGACATGGGTAGAGGAAGACTCGTCTGTCGTTCATCCATCAATTTATATCCGCGACCCAGATTCTGGAATTGATGAGAAAGAGTTCTACTTTTGGGATTTGAACGGGTATGTAGTAGTGCCCGGCGTGATGGATGAGCAATGGCTCGCAGAAGCGAATGAGGCGGTGGATAAATTCCAAGATCGGATCGTCGTAGGCGAGGAATTAGCTCGCGGATCAATAAGTCAGGCTGGCACAGGGCGACCCCTTCTACCAGGTCTGTTAGACTTACCTGACCCTTATAACAAACCTTTCCGCCGCATGATTGCGCATCCTGCTGTGGTGCAGCGACTCAATTGGATGGGCGGTAGCGGCTATCGCATGGGTGGCGCGACTGTCTTCTGCGCGGTTCAGGGCACATCGGGGCACTCGCTACACGATGGCAATGAACCGATGACCCCATCACGCGGTTATGCTTTTAAGAACGGACGCAGTTATGCCGAAACCGTCACCATTACATGGCAATTACGCGATGTCGAGCCAGGACTGGGCGGTTTTGCGTGTGTACCCGGTTCCCACAAGACGCAGTACTCCATGCCACGCGGGATTCGGACATGTGATGATACGATGGGGTTGGTTGTACAACCCGTTATGAAGGCAGGCGACGTGCTCTTCTTTATGGATGGTGGTTGCACACACGGTGCCTTAGCGTGGAAGAATCCGATCCCCAGACGCGGGGTACTGATTAAGTACCAGTCGAAAAATGTCAATTGGGGTGGTGGTGTGATTGATCCGCAAGACCGATGGGGCGATATGGTCGAAGATATGACCGAGGAACAATTCGCTGTCATGCGGGGCCCTGAACGAGACGGTCGTCACCGAACTGTACCGCGATTGGTTGTAGAAGATGGACAGGTCTCCGTTTCGTATGATCCGGCAGGGGATAGTTATGCATCAAGGCATCGACGAAAACCCGGTGAAAAACGCGAATAATAATGGATACATTATCACTTACCGTTCCGGTACTAAATCCGCGAGCGGTAAGTGATAACGCGGATTGATAAACAATTTCGTAATAAGTAATTTTGGACTTGTCATATCACGCTCCTTGGTTTTTCGAGTATAGCCAAAGGGCGCGATCTAATGTTCTCATGTCAAGGAAGTTCTTCAATATTGTCTCCGTTCTCAAGTCTCTTTTTGTATTCGTTCTCGAAAATCCGCTGAATCCGCTGAAACTCTTTCCAATTTATAAAACCCGAGAGCGCGCATTTCACATCAACGCCGTGTTTATCTCCCGCAGCATAATACTCAACCTGAATAGTAAACTGATCAAAATTCCTATGGTCGATAGAAATTCTTGATGCCTTCTTAATTTCATGTTGAGTGCCAGAGACTTCTGTTATTGTTATATCAACAGGATCATGCCATATAAATAACATTGTGAACCTCATTTATGAAACGGTGTAAAATTACCAAATACATATTCTTACTCGTCTAATTCCTTCTCCATTGGGCATATTTCTGAAGCGTGCGGATATCCATATTCGACGATTCAGCTGCTTCATGTAAGGACGGGTATTGTTTAATACATTTCTGGGCAACCGCCCGTAGGATTTGGTTTCGATTCATATTTTTTCTGTTGAGAGATGCCGATTCTTCGATTGTTTGCGGCATATTGGAAAACTGTACTGCCATCTGACAATCATCAGCACGCAACATATACTCAGATTGGGATATAGAAAATAGCCTTTTAGCAACATTCAGGTCAATGTCTCTGCGCTGCATACGATCGTCTCATTTGAGGATATACCATATCAATAACAAGCCGATGCCAAGGAAGCCTATCCCGAAACTAATGGCGGTCCAGCACCACTTGCGAAGCTGTCTAAGCCGCCGGTGTGCTACATCGTTTGACTCCTTGATCTTTTTTTGTAAATCCAGTGCCAATGCGGACTGACGCGTATCAGGATGCCAGCGTGCCACTTGACTTTCAAAAATTGATCGTGGGACCTCTATGAACCAGTTATTGCGGCGGTTCTCAGAAAAAAACCAGCTATCTGGATCCGTGCCTGTCGCAAGGACACCGAACTGTGTGTCGGTTGCGGAGAGCATACTTTCCAGGTGTTCACGCGCCTCCAACGCAGCGCGCTTCGTGGTAGGCACTTCGCAGAGAATAATAACGACGAAATAACTGACATCACAAACCACATAATCCGCAACACTGTCAACTCCGAGAACGCCGAATTGGATCGGCTGATCCGTCAAAATCTCTTTGTCTGAAAATGGCAGCGTCGCTAAGTAGGTCGTAACGGCGCGTCGTATACGGTCAGATAGCATCATAAATTTTTTTGGGTGTAGGTGCTATGATAACAAATATCTTCTCTATGTTTTTCTGCATTTTGGAAGCCGAAAGGCTACACCAAAATCCCGCTGTCTGCTTTAAAAGTTTATGCCTAATTGTGTGCCATCCGTTCGATAATCTCAATGTGATCGATCTCGATTAACACATCTCCCATACGCAGTTTGATAAAATCAGCCTCACGTATTGAGAACCCTAATGGCCGTCTCGAAAACAACACTCAGAGTGGTCCCTTTTATGAGTAGATTTGTAGATGGGAAGCGACATATATCTTCCCATCTACTATAGCAGTTTTCGAATTGACCGTCGGTGTTGAGTAGACCCTCTACCCTCTAACCGCCACCGCCGACTGGACGGGAGACTGGATTTTCTTATGTCAATATCAAGTCTCAAGTTGTTGTGCCCTTGTGTTACTTCATCTTTAGGTTTCTCCATGTGCCAGTTACAGTTCTTTTTGAGGCAGATGAGACAGCTGGTACAGCACATAGGACAGTCTATTCACTTCTAATAAACTGATCGTGAGGCAGTTAAATGTACTATTAAGTAATGTTAAGCCAATTTTGATAATTATCAAAATTAAACATAGAAAAGTCTATACATGACTGCTAAATTATACAATATTTTCAGAAATTATGCAATATTTTCAGAAAAAAAGCGATTATGTTCATAAAATTGCTAATTTCTTTGGAAAATGCATGATACTTCAGATTAAAATTTGACAAAAAATGAGATTTTTGATAATATAGCCTAAGTTGCCATCTTGAAACAGCGTAGCTTTTATATTGTATTTAACTTTGGATTATGCTATGATAGTCATATTGAATCATTATTTAATAATTGGTAATTAAAATTATGATTACAATTTAATGATTTTTTAACTCGCGTTGGTTGATTGGGTGGCAACTTGGGTTAATATATACTCTCAACTTCTGTGAAAATATTAAGTTTGTGAGCACCTCATAACGGGTATTTTTTCCAGCGTGAGTTTGCCACAGGCGCATCGGTTGAGCTGAAGCGAAATTGACGAAAAATCACACGCATTTGAAATGGCCATCAGCAGTCGGCAGTCAGTGCTTTGTTAGGGTGATTTTCATTGATAAACATCCATTATTTTTTTATCCTGTCCACCCCTGGTATCTTATATTGAACTTATGCTATGAAAGAAATCAATTTAGTAGTAAGGTCAGGGATTTCTGCTTCGGGTTTTAGAGTTTCCGGCTCAACAATAAAAAACTGCCTTACTGTAGTTAAGGAGGTGCATTGATGACAACCAATGTCTTGCAAGATATAATTACACGCTGCCACCGACGGCACGAGAAACCATTCAAGCAACAGAAGACGACCTCAAAACCTCGGCTTTACAAAGGGCTTCCTTACCGTTTCACAGCCTATTGTGCGCACGGATACCCTGTGCTGCTTCAAGACTTGGAGGCAGCAGGCATTTCCTTTATGCCGATCGGGCAAGCCCCTGGAACCGACCGTCCGCCGCGTCATTTTGGGGGTGAACGGTTCTCGAAACGCCAAGAGGCAATAGACTGGGAGATCACCCAATGGCACAGGTCGTGGGGGATTCACGTGTATACAGGTATTCCCTCGGCACGCGATGGTGCTTCCTGGCATGATATCGACTTTAAATATGAAGCCATCTGTGCTGCGCCTGATACTGTTCTTGCGTGCGTTCAGGCGCTTGTTAGTGCCGTTGCGAACCCTTTGTTGACGCTAACAAAGTCTGGTGGATTGCGGTTTTCTTGCCGGATACCGGGATACCTGCACCCGAACACTAAGGAGGCACGGTTCTATATCTATAAGGAGGCACCGTCAGCGGAGAATCCGAACGAATACGATTCGTATCTTGAAATTTTGGGTGAGAAAGGACACAATTGCTGGGATGCGCGCTATGAAATCCTGCTTGGAAATCTGTTAGATCCGCCTGTGATTCCTAAAGAAGTTCTCTTTGCACCTATCGATGCCTTTCGTGCTGCACTGGACGCACCTGTTTCGCAAAACATACAACTTAAGGAGGATATCCCCGACGCGCCATACTCTCTGGGATCGGGTACACTTGATCTCGCCAAAGAGGCGTTTTTCAAGCGTGGGTTTTCTTATGTCAGAGAAGAGGGTGAATTTCACTATTGGCGGCGCGACGGTGATGAAATTGGCAACACAGAGGTATCATTATGGGAAAGTGAAGGTGGCGTGTGGGTATGTGCATCTACGTCTGATACTGGGCTGCCTATGGCGGCAACGCTTATAACAGACGTTTGGAACGATACCGGCATCCTCCCGCCCACTCCTAAGACCGGGCTTCCTATAGACGATCAGGTGCTTGCCGTTCGGGAAGGGACACTCAGTCCGTTGGCACTCAAACGTCCGTCTCCGATCTTACACACGTCGAAACCTACAGAAAGGATGCCCGAAACGCCAGAAGAAGTGCGTGTTCAGGTGCAGCGTGCTTTTGATAGGAATGTGCGTGTGCTTGGATTTACTGCCGAGACGGACGCTGAGAAAGACCCTGAAGTCGCATCCGTTCTGCGTACGCGTAAGGCAATCTGTTTAAAGGTACCGAGTGATGATCTTACGGCAGCAGCATCGCGATTTCTTCAAAGCCGCGATATCGGATCAATGGCACAGTGGCGGGATCGGATGCATCTCTGGGATCAGGTGAAAGATATCCCAAGTACTCGACTGTTTTCGGACCCAGAATACGCAAAAATAGCCGAACAACTTCTCGAAACGCGCGAAGGAACACAACCCCTCTGTATCATCAATATCCTCGGAGAGG
>JAPPBX010000077.1 GCA_026702755.1 Candidatus Poribacteria bacterium
TGAAGGATACCCAGTATCCTGACTTTTGGCAACTATTATTTATGAAACACCCTCTATTAATTAGAAGATAGATCGCTTTTTTGAAAGGAGGCACATTCTTGGACGAGTATCTATTTGCTTCACCGAAATTCCAAAAAATCACAATTTCCCTACTCATCGTTACACTTTTTCACCTCATTGCCATCGGTGTCCGCGCTGAATCGCAGGAGCACCAGATTAAAGCCTATCGCACTTATGAAAGTGTTGAGATTGACGGCGATTTAACGGAAGAGGACTGGAAACACGCGGAGCCCATTAACCAATTTGTGCAAATTGAACCGTATGAAGGTGAAATCGGTTCCGAATCAATGGAGGTTCGGGTTCTCTATGACAACGAGAATATCTATTTCGGTTTTACCTGCTTCGATTCAGATATATCAAAACTTGTCGCGAATGAGATGCGCCGCGATTCTCGTGACCTACACGAGAATGATAATGTGTTCCTGCTACTTGATACCTATAACGATCGACGCAGCGGTTTCTTCTTTCGGATGAACGCCCTTGGCGCGATACAGGACAGAGCCGTAACCAACAGCGGCGATACGTTTAATTCCGATTGGGACGCTGTGGTGAACTGCAAGTCGAAAATTAACGATACCAATTGGACCGCCGAACTTAGTATTCCATTTAGTCAACTCCGTTTCAAAAAGAGCGATTCGATGGCATGGGGCATGAACACCGGTCGCGGATTGGCGCGAAATCAAGAAGAGATGCTATGGGTCCCTGTTTCGGCATCCTATGGTGGCAGGGCGAAGTACCGAACCGCCAGCTTGGGAAATGTTGTTGGGCTCTCAGGTATCACTCCGTCTCGGAACTTAGAGGTACTGCCATATATTCTCCCGGGCGTGACCCAAATTAATGAGAATGACACAGGACTTGAAACCCATGGAAAATTCAAAATAGGCGTTGATGCTAAATACGGCATTACGTCAAATCTGACAGCGGACATCACCTATAACACGGACTTCGCGCAGGTCGAAGCCGATGAAGAACAAGTGAACCTCACCCGATTTAGCCTCTTTTTTCCTGAAAAGCGACCGTTCTTTTTGGAGGGTGCCGGACTTTTCGACTTTGGGATACCACGGACCAGTTTCCGCCGCCCCCCACCTATGCTCCTTTTCTATAGCCGACGGATCGGACTTGCAGAAGGCAATGCAATTCCAATTATCTTTGGTGGAAAAACAAGTGGTAAGGTCGGTTCTTACGGTGTCGGATTTCTCAACGTTCTAACAGATGAGTTCCATGACGATACGGAAGATGACCCAATTGACATTCCGCGCACCAATTATTCTGTGATACGAATTACAAAAGATATCGCTTCCGGTTCGCGCATTGGCATGATTGCTGTCAATAAGGATGAAATTGGCGATTACAATCGTGCAGGTGGTTTTGACTTTGAGTACCGTCCGAGTGACAATCTGGATATACGCGGGCTGTGGTCACGAACGTTTGAACCAGATGCGTCTGGAGAAAATAATGCATGGTATATCGGTTCCAACTGGCGGAGTAGGTATTTCCGCATAGAAGGTTCGTATACCGATATTGATGAAGATTTCAACCCCGCCGTTGGATATGTGCGACGTCCCGGCATTCGGCAATTCCGCGGTGAAATGCGCTGGGTCCCTATGCCCCAAAAATTCGGAATTCGACAAATCTGGACCGGTCCAGAGATGAATTATATCCTCAATCACGACAACGAATTAGAAGAATGGGACGTTTCCTATACCAACTGGTTTGAATTGAGCTCGGGAGACTCCATCTTTTTTAACGCCGGACGCAGCTTTGAGCGTCTGGCTGAGATTTTCGATTTTCGGGAGGGTATAGAGATCCCAATAGGTGACTACCAATCTAACTCATTTGGTTTCCGTGCCTCCAGCAGTGATAGTCGTCCGATCAGTACAACTGTCGGTGGCGGCATTGAGGATTTCTATAACGGCACAGTTCGGAGAGCATACCTACAAACCACGCTTAAACCGAATGGACATATCAGTGTGAGCGCACAATACCAATTTAATCAGATAGTTAATCTCCCAACAGCGTATTTTACCGATGCGGAGCCTCGTCCTATTTACGTCAACCTTTTTAGAGGTAGGTTTGACTATTCTTTCACTACAGGTCTTTTTGCAAAACTGTTTGCACAATGGAACGCCGATACGAACGTCGTGTCTACTAACTTCCTTATTAACTATATCTATCGCCCAGGAAGCGATTTCTATTTCGTTTTCAATCAGACGTATGATACGAACGGGACCACGAAATCTCGGTTGTTAGATTCAACTGTGGTTGCGAAGATGACCTATTGGTGGAATCCGTAACGCAACAAGAGACATCTTGCAGAGGTGTCGATGCGAAAAAATTGACACAAAAATCAGAATATGTTATAATTAGGATATATTTACGCTAAAATGGATAGATTTTTCTTTATTTCGTGAGTCCTATTAAACGCTTTGGTAGTACCTGACGTTAAAAATAAGTACTTACGAATAGTATCTTAAGGTATTTTTTAGCAACGCCGGTTTTGGTTAGGCATACAAAACAGGATTCAAAGACCAAAACGACCTCTTCTATTGATAGGAGGAAAAACGAATGAATAGCAGAACTTCCGGCATGCTCGGTCAAATGCGGAAACGCCGGGCGGAGCGTAAAAAACCGAAGCGTTTTGTCGCGTTGAAACAGGTCTCGCTTGATACCAGCCAGCAGCGAAGCATTTCTACGGCGCAGGCAAACATGCCGAAGCATACTATCACACAAAAGCACGTTGGACGGAGTTCCGCCGCGTTTACAGTCGCAATGGTATTTCATATCCTCATAGCGATTATCATTAGTGTCTTTTATATTAAAGATCGGATTGAAAATGAACGGGAGACGTTTGATATCAGTATCGTCACAGAAGATGTCAAGACGAAGCGTCGGTTCATACGTCGGGAAACCCCGAAGTTCAACCAGGCACAACAGGCGCAGCAGCAACTTGTTTTCCGTCCGCGCGTAAGGACTGACACCAACCAATTACCATCGGATCAAGGGTTTGTCATCCCAGATATAGAAGCAACTGATGATCTCTCAACGCCCGGTCCTGATGAAGGACTGAAAGCGATAGATGTCGACCGGAGCTTTGTAAAGCCAACACCGACGATTGAGACTGAAAACAAAGCACCCGTCCTTGAACGACAGCGTGAGGCACCCAACGTTCTTGATAAACTTGATACGCCTCTACCCGATGAAGCACTTGGAGCGGCTAACATTGACATTACCCCCGAGTCACGGACTGTTTCGCCTACGTACAAAATTAAAGTGAAACCGACGTATCCAGAGAGTGCTAAGAAGGCGGAGAAAGAAGGCGTGGTTCTTTTGGAAGCAACCATCGATGAAAAAGGTATTGCAAAAGACATTAAGGCATTGACAAACCTTGGATTTGGGCTTGAGGATGCAGCGATTGATGCGTTGAAAAAGGCTACTTTTCGTCCGGCGACGAAAAACGGGAAACCTATCACACTTGAGAAAGTTCAAATCCCTTACGAGTTTAAACTTAAAGATGGCTAAGCATATCGCTTGTTCCCCTTTTTTCAGGAGGAAAACGAGTGAGCAACAGAACTTCCGGTATACTCAGTCAAATGCAAGAGCGGCGCGCGGAGCGTAAGAAACCGAAGCGTTTTGTCGCGTTGAAACAGGTCTCGCTTGATACCAGCCAGCAGCGAAGCATTTCTACGGCGCAGGCAAACATGCCGAAGCATACTATCACACAAAAGCACGTTGGACGGAGTTCCGCCGCGTTTACAGTCGCAATGGTATTTCATATCCTCATAGCGATTATCATTAGTGTCTTTTATATTAAAGATCGGATTGAAAATGAACGGGAGACGTTTGATATCAGTATCGTCACAGAAGATGTCAAGACGAAGCGTCGGTTCATACGTCGGGAAACCCCGAAGTTCAACCAAGCACAACAGACAGCGCGGAAACCTGTTTTCCAGCGACCCGTAACGACTGACACCAACCAACCGCTATCAAATAAGGGTTTTGTGGTCCCAGGTATAGAAGCAACTGATGATCTTTCAACGCCCGGTCCTGACGAAGGACCAGCAATTATAGATGTTGACCGGAATTTTGTGAAGCCAACAACGACGATTGAGCCTGAAAACAAAGCACCCGTTCTTGAACTAAAACGCGAGGCACCATCACTGATTAACAAACTTGATGGTCCTGCACTTGATGAAGGACCCGGGTTAGATAGTGTCAATTTCGAGTCTGAGCCCGGAGTCGTGCCTCCGAAGAAGAAGTTTCAAGTGGAACCCGATTATCCGGAGAGTGCCAAGAAGGCAGAGAAGGAAGGCGAGGTTATTTTACAGGCGACCGTTGATGAGAAAGGGAACCCGAAAGATATTAAAGCACTGACGAATCTTGGGTTTGGACTTGAGGCGGCGGCGATTGCAGCGTTGAAAAAATCCACTTTTCATCCGGCAACGAAGGGTGGTCAACCTATCAGCAAGTTAGTTCAAATAGGCTATAAGTTTACGCTTAAAGACAACTAACGGTATTCGTTTGTTTTGATATAGGTGATAAAAAAAGAAAAGCGGTGAGTATCCGGCGTTCACCCGATTTTTAGCAAGCCTTTTGCTGCGAAGTTACGGACTAAGTTTACAACCGAGTAGCGTGCTGTGTCAGCTATTTGCGTTTGTTCAAACGTCAATCGGGCAGCTTCCGCCTCAACGGCTTCTACCTGTGATGCTGACATATTTTCAAAGAATCGGTCGTGTATGGCGGTCGGTGCGTTGTGTAGTGCAAGGGCTAAGGTCGGTTTGTCGAGCACTTGTAAAATAGTTTTAATTGCTTCATCTTCCAAATTTCCCAGATCCTCAAATGTAAACAGCTGCTCGGAAACAATATCCACCACTTCCGGTTGTTTCTCTCCTAACGCTTCCAACAACTCATTCTGTGCTGTTACGTCCATATATGACAACAACTTTGCGAGGTTCGCTGTGCCTTCACCCAAGAAGGTGGTTTTTTGGATTGCTTCCTTAATCTTGGTAATCTGTTCGTTCCAGACCTGCATCGCGAATTCAGAATCAACAGTTTCCGTTGTTGTCACTTTCTCAGCGATGCTTATCTGTTTATTAACGGGTAACTGCGCGAAAAGTCTTCCAGCGTGTGCGGCGAGTGCCTTTCCCGTAGGTTCACTATTGAAGTGCGAACACATTACGAGAAACACCGCTGCATCGCTATCGTCCACGTTTTGGAACGCCGCTAAAGTGACTTGTGGATGTGTTTCGTCGAGCAAAGCCGTCAGTTCCTGCAGCGCAGCCTCATCTAAGAAGGTTGGTGTGGTTTGAGCGTCTGTATTAGGATAGGACACCCTGTACCCCCTTTTCTCCCGCGACCACTTCACCGATGAGGTAAGTGGATTCATCGGATGCTTTCAGCGACTTCAGAGCGGCATCAACACCATCTGGTGCAACGACGACCACCATTCCGATTCCCATGTTGAAAACCTTGTACATTTCAGATGCTTCAACGTCTCCCTTCGCCTGTAGAAACGGAAAAATAGACGGAATCTCCCATGTTCCGTTCTGAATGTGTGCCACACACCCATCTGGTAGGATCCGCACCACATTCGCAGGCAATCCGCCGCCGGTGATATGGGCGATGCCTTTAATATCACACACGTTGCGAAAAGACAGGATGGATTTCACGTAGCTTTTGTGAGTCGAAAGCAGTGCGTCTCCCACCGTTGCGGAGAGTTCAGGGAGGTAAGTATCTACGCTGTAATTGCACCTGTCAAACAGAATCCGCCGCGCTAACGTAAAGCCATTCGTATGTAGACCCACGGAGGCTAAGCCGATGAGTTGGTCCCCGGGGGCAATTCTTTCTCCAGTAATCACGTCGGATTTCTCAACCGCACCGACGATAGTGCCTACCAAGTCGTACTCACCCGGTGCATAAAGATCCGATAACTCCGCGATTTCACCGCCAATTAAGGCACAACCGATCTCTCGGCACCCTGATGACAAACCTGTTACGATTTCTTCAATCACTGTAGGTACGACTTTGTTGATGCCGATATAATCCAAAAAGAAGAGCGGTTCTGCCCCCTGTACAACAATATCGTTACCACAGTGTGCAACAATGTCAAAGCCGACGGTGTCGTGCCGTCCCGCTTTAAACGCAACCTTTAATTTTGTACCTACACTGTCTGTACTGGAAACAAGCACAGGTTCTTGATACTTTTGGAGTGCAAAAAGCCCGCCGAAAGTACCGACATCGCTAAGAACTTCGGGGCGATAAGTGGTTTGAACCAGCTTTTTTAGTCGCGCTATCGCTTCAGTTTCTGCTTCAAATGAAACGCCAGCATCGGCATACGTCAGCGGATTTTTATCTGCCATCTGATTTTTCCTGTTCCTTCAACAATTGTTTGCGCAGAGGTGAGACACTTTTTCTCGGTCTTAAGAGACTAATGACTAACACGATGCCACTGATACCTAACGCAATGAGTACGCCGATCTCTTCCGCTTCATCCGCCTTCATGTTCGGCCGCAACTTCTCAATGAGAAGTGGGAGGATTCTACTCAGCACCATACCGAGGATAGCACAACCAAGCAAAGAGATAAGCGTGTGTCGACCTTGTGCTGTGCCTATCGGACTCGGTTTTTTCCGTCCGCCCCTGTTTCTTTCTGTACGCCGCATAAGAATTTCCTTGCAGATGTGATTTTAATAGCCCATATTGAAAGGTTTCTCTAATCAATTAAAGGGAGTTGCTCTGAAGATTCTTCCAAAAACGGAATCGGATATTTTCCATCAAAGCAGGTGGTACAAAAGTCCTGAGGTGTTTCCACTGATTTGAGCATACCATCAATACTCAAATAACCGAGACTGTCGGCGCGGATATACTTGCGAATTTCGTCAATTGTGTGTGAACTCGCGATTAACTCCCTACGGGTTGGTGTGTCTACGCCATAGAAGCATGAGAATTTGTTCGGAGGGGATGCAATGCGGAGATGGACGGCTGTCGCGCCGCCTTGCCGAATGATCTTGATGAGCTTCCGACTATTTGTTCCTCGCATAATCGAGTCGTCTACAAGGATGACCCGTTTACCGCGTAGCACATCGCGCACAGGGTTCAACTTCACCTTAACCATGAGTTCTCGAATATCCTGTGTGGGATTCATGAACGAGCGACCGACAAAAGCATTCCGAGATAGTCCCAAATCAAACGGAATGCCAGATTCTTCAGCGTATCCGAGGGCAGCAATCGTCGCGGAATCGGGAACTGGGATAACGACATCAGCTTTGACGGGGTGTTCACGAGCGAGTTGTCTGCCGAACTCGCGGCGCGTGTTATTCACGCTCTGTCCGAACATCCTGCCATCTGACCGCGCGAGGTAGATATATTCAAAGATGCACTGTGATAATTTCGCTTGTTTTTGATGGAACCGATAGGACTCTATACCGCGATGGGTAGAGCGTGTGAATATCAATTCTCCAGGTTCTACCTCACGTATCGGCTCGGCTTCAACCACATCAAGGGCACACGTCTCCGAGGCTAACACATAAGCATCACCGAGTTTGCCAAGCCAGAGCGGACGAAATCCATGTGCGTCGCGAGCCCCCATCAGTGTAGTGTTATCCATGCATACGAACGAATACGCGCCTTGAACACTCCGAAGCGCGTCGGTAATTCTATGTTCCAAAGCCTGCTTCCGCGAATGTGCTATCAAATGAAAAATCACCTCGGTGTCCAAACTTGTACTGAAGATGGAACCGGCGTTCTCCAGATGATTCCGAACTTGCGTCGCGTTGACGAGATTGCCGTTGTGCCCAAGCGCGAGGGGACCTTGTTTGTAATTCCGGACTAAAGGCTGGGCGTTTTCAAGCGTACTTTCCCCTGCTGTTGAGTATCGGTTGTGTCCGATAGCGATATGCCCTTTCAGTTTCGCTAAGGCATCAGGGGTGAAGACAGAGTGAACAAGACCCATGCCGTGGTGATATGTAAACTTCTCACCATCCGATGCGACAATACCGCTGCTTTCCTGCCCTCGATGCTGAAGGGCGCGCAACCCTAAATAGGTCAATTCTACTGCTTTTGGGTGGCCGAAAATGCCGAATACACCACATTCGTCCTTCGGTTTATCATCATATTGCATTTTGACGGGTAAAACCTCCAGCGTGCACTCTTAGATTTTCGTAACTCTTCATCAAAAAAGCCTTTCCTTGATCTATGTTCCTTCTGCACTCACTTCACTGTTTTTTACGACTGTTAACCTGTATCCTAAGATGGCACCGATAGGTACAGCGAGGATATACCAGACCTCGACTGGTAAGCCAAGGGACACCCACCCGCGCATGGGCAGTGACACAACGTACGCGAGCGTCTTAAGTACGGGCAAAAGCAACGCTAAAACCAGATTCGGCCTTCCAAATATTTCCCATGGGACGTTGAGAAGGGCGAGTAAGCCAACGACAGCTGGCGGGCCTAAAAACGCCCCTGAGCAGAGCGGTTTTAAGGGAATATTGACACCGAATCTCTGGCTCACGAAGCGAATACCCGCGCTCGCGCCTACAATCACAACCCCGTACGTGATGCCCAGTGAGAGAAGAAGAAGTAAACCTACCCAGAAGCCGTGACGGACTTTGTTGCCGAGGAGTACTTGCCAAATAAAATCGTCAAATATCAGCAAGCACACCCAACCACCTACCAACCCGACGAGACTTCCCGCAACAATTTGACCAAGGGTTAATGCGATACCTTTTTTTTTCATACATTCCCGTCTTTCTTTTCAATTTTAATTCTATTGTATCATGACGCAGCATTAATTGTCAAAACAATCTTTTCCACGGAATTGGTTTGACACAATTCTAACTTTGAATTAAACTATCTCCACAAAATGCAGTTCCTAAGTTCAATCTCTCACTGTAAGCGGCGGATTCAGTGCCGTTTTCAAAGGAGGTTCTCATGTCAAAAATTCTCGTACTATCCGGCGAAAACCACCGTTTTGATGCGAGTGCCAGCGTCATTCACGATTTTCTCTCCGATGATGCTGATATTTCAGCGGCGTTAACTGACGATAAAGGAATCTTAGCATCGTCGGAGCTAAATGACTATGATGCCTGTGTCTTTGGCACCGGTTTCACACGGACAGAACGCCGAGATGATGGATCCGTCGCACGTGTCTCCGATTTAGCACCTGCTGAAGAGGACGGCTTGTTTCAATTCGTCAGCGATGGCAAAGGATTGGTCGGTATTCACGGCACTGCGTGGTGGATCGGCGGTCAGGCGATGGAACTTATCGGCGGTGCTGCCAATTGGCATCCACCCGGTTCAACTTTTACCGTCCATATAGAAGACAACGACCATCCAACAACCGAAGGCGTTGAAGATTTTGATGTAGAAGATGAGATCTATATTTCTGCACACGATCCGCACATTCATGTCTTGGCATCTGCTGAGTGGTTCGGCAAGGCGCATCCGATGGCATGGGTAAAACCTTACGGTTCGGGACGTGTCTTTTACACCACTTTGGGACACGGACCGGGGACCTTCGAGCGCGCCGGCATGCAGAAATTCCTCACCCAAGGGGTGAAATGGGCAGCGGCATCCTAATTTTGTTTCGTGAGTTTTGGAAACCTGTAAGCTACGCCAAAAGCACTGGACGGCGAGGCACTTGTGTCTCGCCGATCCACTATCTTAAACCCAAATGCGCACACTAAAAATCACAGATATAGAAACCGAAGTTGTTCAAGTAAATCACCGAGGCAATTGGCTTTTCGTCAAGGTCCACGCTGACGACGGGACGGTTGGCATCGGTGAGGCTTCCCACGGTAGGAACGACGCACGCGTTGAAGACCTCATTAAGACGCTCATGTCCACTTTTGTCGGATCCAATCCGTTTCAACTGGAGGCATTCCGCGAGCATCTCTATCACGATACTGAAAGCCATTCCTATCATACTGCGCTTAGCGGAATTGAACAAGCGATGTGGGATTTGGCAGGAAAGGCGTTAGATGTGCCCAGCTATTATCTGTTGGGTGGTAAGTGTCGAGATAAGATTCGTCTCTATGCGAATATTAACCGCGCCACCGTCGATCGCAGTCCGTACGGGTTTGCCCACAATGCTAAGCGTGCTGTTGCTGAGGGGTTTACCGCCATAAAGTGCGCACCCTTTGATGATGTTTCTGTCGCGAATATCTCACGAGGAACACTCACTCCCGCTATCTGCTTAGGTATTGATCGCATCCGCACGATTCGTTCCGCAATTGGTGCGGATATTGATCTGATGGTGGATTGCCATAGCCGTTTTAACCCCGGTATTCTCATTCAAGTCGCAAAAGAATTGGAAGACTTACACCTCTTCTGGATTGAAGATGCAGTGCCCCTGGATAACCTTGACGCTTTCGACCATATAAGTCGTTCCATTGGTATCCCGATTGCGACCGGTGAACGTTTACGGACCCTCACGGATTTTGATAAATTGCTGACACAAGCACACGTAGATTATATTTTGCCGGATGTCAAACATGTTGGTGGAATTTCAGGGCTGAAAAAAATTGCTACCCTTGCCGCTGCACGGAACGTTATGGTAACGCCTCACAATCCGAGCGGTCCCGTTGCGACCGCTGCCAGTGTCCAATGCATGGCGAGTGTGCCGAATTTCGCAATCCTTGAATACGCTTGGGGCGAGGTAGACTGGCGCGCGTCTCTGATTAAACCGCCAGAGAAAATCGTTGACGGATTTATTGAAGTGCCTACCCGGACTGGATTAGGCATTACACTTTAACACATATCAGGAGCTATAAAAAATGCTACTTTGTAATACTGACGGGTGCACTGCAACATGGGCTTGCACACTGCGCTCTATAAGACCCAAATTTATTTCCCTCTGCTTTTTCCTACTTATTGTTACGCTTGCTGGCTGCCTCGGAAGTCAACAGACAACGCAACCCGAAACTAATGAGACAGCCCCTACTACAGAAACGGAAGCACCTGGTGCGCTTGCCGAACTCCAGCTTTCAATACCTAAAACGAATTACACTACGGAAGAAGCCATCCCCCTTAATCTCAATATTCAGAATGCGAAGTTTGATCTTCTTGTTTCTTTTTTCAGTGTCGCGACAAGGGGAGCGTTTACGCAAATAACTGTGAAGGACACAAACGGACAGATTGTTAAACCGAAGCGTATGCTCACACAGGAAAACCCGCAAAAATATGTGCAGCGTGACGGGAAATCGGTACGCTGTATTCAAGGCTTTGAATTCAAAGCCGACGCGACTCAGGAATTGACGTTGAAAGATATTCAAAAATACTATAAATTGCAGCCCGGCACTTACGCTGTAACGCTTGCGATTGAGTTAGAGGTTTACCGGGAATCTATAATAGAGGCGCATCCAGAGGTGCTTGAGTTGAAACGTGATCTGGCGCGGTTGCAGAATGATCCGAATTTGCAAGCCGCTGCAAAGCAGGACGCGGTAAAATACTACCAAGAACAGATTAAGTTCATTGAGGAAAGACACAAGGACGCGGTGAAGGATATTTACTTACCTGTCAAATCACTTCGTGGGAAGGCACCGCTTGTATCTAATGAGGTTACACTGACAATAGAATAGGGTTTTTATGAAAACATTTAAAAGTCTTACGCTGCTTTATCTATTTCTGATTTTTAGTATGGTAGGGTGCATCGCAGGTTTGCAAACTCAATCGATGCCAACGGATGGGACAACAGCCACTTCAGGGGTAATCTTTTCTCTTTCAACACCTAAAGAGGTTTATGTATCTAAGGATACTATTCCGCTTGAACTCAGTATTCAGAACGGAAAATTTGACCTTCTCGTGCCTTCCCTCAACATTGCAACGCCAAATGTGTTTGCGCAGTTAAGGATTACAGATACCGACGGCAATATTGTCGAACCTAAACATCCAATCTCTGTTCCGAGTTCTGCAGAAGTCTTTATTAAAAAGGATGGGAGATCTGTTCAGTGTATCCAAGGATTGGAATTGAAAGCCGTGACAACGCAGGTTGTCTCTTTAGAAGATTTACAGAAATATTACCGGTTGGAGAAAGGGAACTACACAATCAGGCTCACAATAGCGTTACCAGTTTACCGAGATTTTTTGAAAAAGAAACACCCAGAAGTTATAGAATTAGAAGCAGAGATTAAACGGATTGAGGATGTGACCGATGCACATGTATCCGCCGCGGATAAGCGTTCCGCAGTTAACGATCTCCAGCAACAAATTGACCGCCTTGAACAGAAATACAACGATATCTATCTACCTGTCAAATCACTGCTTGGCAAGGCAACGCTCACTTCCAATAGCATCACTCTAACGATAGAATAACAAAAATCCGAGAAATACTTCAATACCATCTATTCAATCACACATCCTTTGGAGGGACTATCCATGAAAATTATGAGACTTTCCGTTCTATTCAGTACCGGTTTGGTATTGATTTTCTCAAATCTTCTTAACATTTGGGCAGAAACTCCGACGAGCGCCAAAATTGTGTTTACCACTACCCGTGATGGCAATGCTGAGATCTATGTGATGAATACTGACGGAAGTGAACAGGTGAGATTAACCAACCATCCCGGAGACGATTTCGATCCCACCTGGTCTCCGACCGGAGAGCACATCGCTTTTGTCTCAGAGCGGGACCATAAAGGGCTTTATGATATCTATCTCATGGATGCTGATGGACAAAATATCCGCCGGGCGTTTGACGAGTTGGACTATAGGACCGCACCTTCTTGGTCGCCCGATGGGAAAAAGATTGCTTACCATACGTACTCATCTGTACCGGATTGGGCAGTATACTTCAACACAATAGATGGAGGCACAGCAGAGCGGGTTACCGAAGTAGGAATATACCCGAGTGGTTTTCCTGCTTGGTCACCCGATGGGACTGAGATCGCCTTCGGCAGCGTTAAACCAAGAGGAGCACCGAAACTTGGTGTACTGATAGAATGGCACATTTGGACCGTCAACCTACAAACCCGTAAGAAAGAGATGCTTCCTCTCAAGATTGAGGGCGGTGACCCGCGCTATCCTGCTTGGTCTCCTGACGGAAGGAAACTTGCCTTCTCTTGGTGGAGTCGAGGCGGGAAAAAGGCAGGTGTCTATACTGTCAGGCGGAAAGAGAAATCGCCTAAGGAGATAGTTAAAAATGCGTCCGGAATGCTGGCATGGTCACCTGATGGCAAAGAGCTGCTTTACAAAAAAACAATTGGGGGTCAGAAACAGTTGTTCAAAATAGACTTAGCCACTCGCCTCAAGACCCCACTCGCGCTCTTGGGTCCAAGCACACGTCGTGGCCGAAATACTGGGTGGGACTGGTTTGATCCTAAAGTTTTACCTGTTTCCCCAAAACCGCAGCTGCTCACCACAGTTTGGGGTGAAATGAAGATTCAAGACTAAATCTTAGTTTCAAGAGAGTTTGTTATGAAACGTCTATATTGCTGCTTTTTGTGTTGGGCTGCTTTTACGCTGTTATGTCTCAGCGTTTGTTCTGTTTCAGCAGAAGCACCGAAGCGCGCGAAGATTCTGTTCACCTCTATCCGTGATGGCAATGCTGAAATCTATATAATGAACGCTGACGGAAGTGAACAGGTGAGGTTAACCAACCACCCTGGAGACGATTTCGACCCTACATGGTCACCAACTGGAGAACAGATCGCCTTTGTTTCAGAACGAGATCACGAAGGGCTTCCTGACATCTATCTCATGGATCCTGATGGACAAAATGTCCGCCGAGCGTTTGACGACTTGGAGTACAGAACCGCGCCTACTTGGTCCCCCGATGGGAAAAAAATCGCTTACAATACGTACTCGCCCGTCCCGGATTGGGCAGTGTATATCAATACACTCAATGGCGGGAAGACGGAACGCCTTGCCAAATCAGCAGAGTTCTTTGGAGGTTTTCCTTCTTGGTCGCCTGACGGAACCAAGGTCGCTTTTGTCAGCGGTAGTTTCGGAAAATGGCGTATTCAAATTATCAATCTAATAACGCGTAAAAAAGAGATACTGGTTCCGAGAATTCCAGGCGGTGACATGCTTTACCCTGCCTGGTCACCTGATGGGAAAAAACTCGCATTTGTCATGGGGAAACACCATTGGGAATTGAGTATCTACATTTCTGATCGCGATAGCAGGAAAGTTGACAAGATAGTTGAAAATGCATACATAGCACCGGCGTGGTCGCCTGATGGGAAAGCACTTCTTTATCGAAAAATAGTTGGGGACCAAACACTGTTATTGAAAATAGACTTAGAGTCTCGCACCGAGACACCGCTCGCTCGTTTAGGCAGAACTGGAATCCAGAATATAGGTTGGGACTGGTTTGATCCCGAATTTCCACCCATTTCTCCTGAACCGCAATTGCTCACCACTCTCTGGGGTAAAATGAAAATCCAAGACTAAATTTTTGTTTCGAGGGAGTTTGTTATGAAACGACTGCATTTCTACCTTTTGTGTTGGACTGCCTTTACGCTGTTGTGCCTCAGGATTTGTCCCGTTTCGGCACAGATCCCGACACGCCCCAAGATAGTATTCAACTCTAACCGAGACGGTAATGCTGAAATTTATATGATGGGTACTGATGGAAAACAGCAGGTTAGATTAACCAAGCACCCCGATGCTGATTTTCAACCCGTATGGTCGCCGGCAGGTGATCAGATTCTTTTTGTATCCAAGCGGGATGGAGTGCCAGACTTATACTTAATGGATGCTAATGGTGAAAACGTAAGAAAGATATTTAAAAGGGGTTCTTTTAGGCAACAACCGGCCTGGTCACCCGACGGCAAACAGATCGCTTATTTAGGAAACAAGGGAGAGGACTGGTCAATCTATATTGCGACGCTGGATGGAAAAGAGGAATGGCTATCATGGTGTGGCAGAACAGGCGGATTTCCAGCGTGGTCCCCCGACGGCACGGAAATAGTCTTTGCTGCCGCCCGTGCGATGGGAAACTTCCCCTCGCCGCTCGTCATTTACGACCTACCCACCGGAAAGCAGGAGCAGTTCCATCCGCAGCAGCAATTACGGATGTTCTATCCTTCTTGGGCACGGGATGGGATCCTCGCGTTTTCAAATGTCGAGAGATTGGGAGCCCGCGGTCCAGTTAGGGGAACGCTCTACGCTGTCAATCGCGATGGTGGTGTCATGGACGAACTTGTTCCTAAGAAAGAACCGATAGCTGAACACGCTACCTGGGCTCCACCGAGAAATGAACTTGCTTATCATAGACAGGTTATTGAAAACCGACAAATCTTTAAAATTGACTTGGCAAGTCGCGCAAGCGAGCAACTCACACGCCGTGGCATAAATGTTTACCCTGATTGGTTTGATCCAGCGTTTGCTTTGCTAGTATCCCCTAAACCACAGTTGCTCACCACGGTGTGGGGTAAAGTGAAAATCCAAAATTAAACCCTAATTTTCGACAGAGTCTATTATGAAATGTTCACACTTCCACCTTTTGTGCTGCTTAAGTTTCACTTTGTTTTGCTTCAGCGTTTGTCATATTTCAGCAGAAGTACCAACACGTCCTAAGATAGTGTTTAATTCTACCCGCGATGGCAATACTGAAATCTACATGATGGATACTGATGGAAAACAGCAAGTTCGATTAACCCATCATCCTGATGCTGATTTTCAACCCATGTGGTCGCCGACAGGCGAGCAGATTCTTTTCGTATCCAATCGGGATGGAGTGGACGATTTATACCTGATGGATGCCAATGGAGAAGACGTGAGGCGAGTGTTTAAGAAGATTGCTTCAAGAGAACAACCGGCTTGGTCTCCAGATGGTAAACAGATCGCTTATCTGGGAAACAAAGGCAATGACTGGGCTATCTACATCGCGACGTTAGATGGGCGAGAGGAACGCTTGGCGACGTGTAGTAGAAGCGGTGGGTTTCCTGCGTGGTCTCCTGATGGGACGGAGATCGTATTCCCTAAGGCAGGTCTAATAGAGAAACCAAATCCGCTTGTGATTATTAACCTCCATACGCGTCGTCAAGAGATACTGCAGCCCGAACCACAACTGCATATGTTCAGACCTGCTTGGTCATTAGATGGCTCAACTATTGCTTTTTCACACGTTGAGAAGTTAGGCGGCAAGGGTCCGGTTACAGGAACGATCTACACTGTCAGGAGAGACGGTGCCAATTTGCGTGAGATTATTCCTGAGCAAGAACAAATATCTGAGCATCCCGCCTGGTCCCCGTCTGGGGAGGAACTCGCCTACCATAGAAAAGTTGGTGAGAATTGGCAGGTCTTCAAGATTGATTTGGCAAGTCGTCAGAACAAACAACTCACGAGCCGCGGTATAAATGTGTATCCCAATTGGTTTGATCCAGCATTTGCTTTGCCGGTATCCCCTAAACGACAATTGCTCACCATAATTTGGGCGAAAATGAAAACCTCTAAGTCAATGGTACCCACTAACTGAAGGTAGGGGCTTGTGCTTCCTCGCGAACTGCAGTTTTCTCTGAGAGAAAATCCGTCTGACATTCGCTCCACTTTAGGCAGCCAAGCCTGCCTGTTTGATATTGATAGCAGCGTTTACGTCTCTATCATGATATGAACCACATTCGGGACATGTCCACTGCCTATCGTCAAGAGAGAGTTCTTTGTTATGGTATCCGCAATCACTACAAGGTTTTGTCGTTGCTGTCCACTGGCTGATTTGGAGAAGTGTTTTACCATGTTTCGCACACTTCTGCTCCAATATCTGCAAAAACTGATAGAAGGCATGGTCAGAGACTTTGCGACCCCAAAGCCGTTTCATACCCTCAAGGTTCAGGGTTTCAAAGTAGAGGGTATCAAACTCTGTGCAAAGTTCGGTAGCAAGTTTCCATTGCCAATCTTCTCTTTGTCGAGCAACTTTTCTGTGTTGCCTTGCCAAAGCACGACACGCACGATACCAATTGTTAGAACCTTTGACTTTACGACTCAGTGCTTTGCTTAGAGATCGCAATGTCTTCAGGGATTGTTTGAAAAATTGCGGGGATTGAATCTTATTGCCTTCGTCGCTTGTAAGGAATGTTTTGTTTCCATAATCAAACCCTGCGCTCTTACCCGTCTTGGGTTTGGGTTGGGAATCGTCAACATTCTCGCACGAAAAGCATAGCCAATAATCACCGCACCTATCACGCTTGAGTGTGATAGTTTTGATGACACCTTTGATTTCACGGTGTTTGTGGAAAGAGAACCATGTATCTATACAGTTGATTTTGATACGGTTCCCCTCAAGTGTGTATCCTGCTTGTGTGAACGTCATGGAGGTGTATTTATGTTGCGGTTTTATTTTTGGTCTGCCGACTTTACGTCTCGTCAAACCTGCTTTTCGGTCTTTGATATTCTGAAAAAATGCGTCTTGTGCTTTGCCGTAACGCAATACAACGTCTTGAACAACTTGGCTTGGGAGGTCTTTCCAATGTCGTTTAGTTCGCTTTTTGAGTTTCGCAATATGAGCATTTATCCGACAGGCAGATAGGTTTTTACCAAACATGCGATAATACTGTACTGCCACCGGAAATTTAGACCACTCTCTAAAACAAGATTGTGATACAATAA
>JAPPBX010000078.1 GCA_026702755.1 Candidatus Poribacteria bacterium
GACGCACGCATAAAACTAAAAAGACTATATCCTAAAACTCAACATTGAAAGACTACTAGCCTTGTTAAAGTCTAACCGAATCCCGGAAACTCAGGCAATCCTAGATATCGCGAAAAAATCCCAACAAAATAAGGAACCTTGGTTAACGCATTTTTTGAAGGGTTGTGCCTATCTTGAAGCAGGTAAGATTGAACTCACCCAAGAACAGTTTGACCTCGCTCATCAAGAAGCATCCCGAGTAGGAAGAAGAAATGTCGATTCCCTTCTTATAGCAAAAGCACTTGTAGCTTATAAATCTGGGAATGTGCCTGAAGCATTGAAATTTCTTGAGGAAGCGCGAAGACTTAACCCAAATAGAGCTTCAACCAGCGAACGTATACGGAAATGGCAGCAAAGCGAAGCATAAATCTACTTTGAAATTCTTTTTCGCTGAAAAAAGAGAGAACAATGTTATAGTGAATTTTACAGAAAAACTGAAAACGTATCAGACATAAAGTTTTCCCTAAATCAACATTCAATTTCACCTAAACAAGCATAAGGGTAAAAATAATGATTAATCGACTATTCCCAGAAAATCCAAACGAAGTAGAAGAAATTTCGATCCAAGATGGGAAACTACGTCTCTACCCTCATCTTTTCTGCCCAGAAGAGAGTGAGAGGTTCCTTCCTCAACTAAAAGATAATGTCAATTGGCGACAAGAGGAAATTAAATTATATGGCAGATCAATCCCGTTACCCCGCTTAACTGCATGGTTTGGCGATGAAGGAAAAACCTATATGTATTCAGGCATAACCGTTGAACCTGAACCGTGGACACCAACATTATTAGAAATCAAAAGCAGGATCGAGGAGGTTTCACATGTAACATTCAACAGCGTTTTACTCAACTACTACCGAAACGAACGCGATAGCGTCTCTTGGCATAGCGATGATGAACCGGAATTGGGGAAAAACCCGATCATTGGTTCAGTCAGTTTTGGTGATGTCAGGACATTTCAACTAAAACACAAAACAGATAAATCACTAACAATCAGCAGAGACTTACCAGATGGTAGTTATTTTGAAATGGCAGGGAGTACTCAACATCATTGGTTACACCAAATACCAAAACGAACTCGGAAAATAGGTCCGAGAATAAATTTAACTTTCAGAATTATCCAAAGGACATAATGAGAGCTAAAAATAATTTTTTTCGAGACGAAGTCTTTTCTGCGATCTGTTCGGAATATCCCACATTGCTTAACACAATCTACCTAACAAATGATGCCCAAACTATCGAACAGAAACGAAACCTCTTGAAGAAACTACAAGAACCTGCCGCAAAATTGCTATACAAATATCGCGAAGAACCAGACTTTCCCTTAGATTACTCAAACCCTGATTATCAAACTGTTTACTTGCTACGTTACTTTTTCCAATATTCACTAATTGTGCCTTCTATTCTCTATTACCATCTCGAGGACTTCTGTCACTTTGAGGATGAATTACTAACTGCTTCTTTTTTTGGGTGTGGGCCCGGATCAGAAATCTATGGATTCATGCACTATCTAAATAAAACCTATCCTGATATTGTTAGAATTTCAGCAGCTATGTTGGACAGGACATCTACTGCTTGGGAGCAGTACCTTTGTTCTCGTACCCGGGTCAATTTCACTGGCTGGAGGTATAGTAGACAGATTATCTTCGATCACTTCTTAAGCAATGTCCAGAATCCCAGTTTGTATGCGATTGCCGACTTTAAGTCGGATCTTGATGGAGATATTAGAGACCTTTTACGTCCTGCTTCCAGCAGATGGGTGAGAGAGTCAGATTTAATATGCTTTCAATTTTGCTTAAATGAAGTGCCTGAATCAAAGGATCAACAACTTATGAATAGCCTGAAACATATAGTCAACATTATGAAGCGTGGAGCATTGCTGTTGATAATTGAGCCCCCATATAAACGAGTTAGAAACTTACTCGAAAATTTCCGATCTGAATTAGTAAGAGAATTTAGGCATAATATAGAAGTCCGTTCCAAACCTGATAAGGACAATCCATATATTGAAATGGATCTAAAGGATCTAAACTTCAACTATGTTCCCTCAGAACTACATGATTATTTATTTTCACGCGAGCGTAAAACCTCACTTGCAACAAGTGTAAAATATTGCTGGCTCGGTGTATCTAAAAAATAGTTAATCCCTACATTGATCCCAATTATATGACAGACGATCAGAAAATCAGAACAAACTATTAGACAATTGAAACAGGAAATCCATTTCGGTTTTTCTGTCTCTTTTTTCTTGCAACCCAACCCATTTTATGCTATCCTACTCTCTAAGGAGATAGCGATATGCACCAGTCCACAGATACCCATCGCACAGCGAAAGATTTGTCGCCAGAAGAATTGGCCGAATACCGTCAGCGGCTTGATCAGCACTTTCAAAATCGGAAAGTGGATGAAGTGTTGCTGCAGCGCGCGTGGCAGACTGCACATCGAGTTGCCACTATGCTCTACGAAGATTTTGGTGCAACACAAGTCGCTGTATTCGGGTCGCTTGCCGGACAGAAATGGTTCTCAAAAGGATCAGATATTGATATTGCCGTCTGGGGACTTCCTGGTGACACATATCTTGAGGCGTTGTGGGAAACCAGAAATTTCAGTCCAGAGTTCAAAATCGATCTCATCAACTTTCACAGCGCGAAAGGACAATTTCGCGAGCGGATTCAAAGCCAAGCTATTTCAGTTCAACAGGGAGAAACAGACTGCAGTAGATTGATCTCTGAATGCCAGAAAATTCGTAGAGAAAGGGAAGAAATTTACGGCAAAATGAACAATCAAGAACTCATCAATCGAATCGCTGATGAGCGGAAAAAAATAGCGAGAACTGTTGAAAAAATCAAGACGCGCCTCGAAAAAATGGAAGCCGCATCTGCTGAAGATCAGGAAGACCTTAAAGACCTGATTGCCATGCGCCTCCCTGTCTTCTATATGGGATTAGAGAACATTTTCAAACGGATTGCTAAAGAAATTGACATGGATGAACCTCAAGGAAAAAATTGGCATACAGACTTATTACAACAAATGTCAACGTCGCGCTCATTGCGTCCGTCTGTGATTTCGGAAAAAACAGCTACCGCTTTAACTCACATTTTAAAGTTTCGCCACCGTTTTAGAAACATATACGTATTTGAATTGGAACTCGAAAAAATCGTTGAAAACGCACAAGAGGTCTGCGATATATTTGACGGTCTATCTACAGAACTCGACGTGTTCATAGTATGGTTAGAAAACCCGGATGAGTAGTTCATGGAACAACGATATGCCTCAGTCTACAGATACCCATCGCACAGCGAAAAATTTATCGCCAGAAGAATTAGCGAAATATCGGCAGCGGTTCGATCAACACCTTCAAAACCGAAAGGTAGATGATGCGTTGCTTCAACGCGCTTGGCAAACCGCACACAGGATTGCGGAGATGCTCTATAAAGATTTTGGTGCAACACAGGTTGCTGTCTTCGGGTCGCTTGCCGAAGCAGATGCATTCTCAAAATGGTCGGACATTGACATCGCTGTTTGGGGCATCCCGAATGATAAGTATTTTCGGGCAGCATCAGTAACATCCGACATCAGCGGCTTATTCAAAGTGGATCTGGTTGATTTTGACAGTTGTAAAGGACTATTTCGCGAGAGAATTCAGAGTCAACTGACACCAATCAAAAAAGGCGTAACCTACAAAGTGGATAGGTCAGCACTGATACAACGTATCTCCGATGAATGCATTGAAATAGAAGGTACCATCGAAAAAATAACAGAACGATTAGAGAAGATCAAAACGGCACCAATTATCTACAAAGAAGAAATAGAAACAGCAATTGCCAAAAATATCGTAGACTGTTATAGAGGAATAGAAACCATTTTTAAACAGATTGCTATGGATATTGACCTACGCATGCCGGACGGAAGTAGATGGCATAAGGAACTGCTAATACAGATGACAGAACCCTACGCGGAACGGCAACCTGTGATTTCCCAAGAAACGTTCGAGATTTTGGAGGAATTTTTAGAATTTCGCCATGTTTTTAATAATATCTATGAGAAAAAATTGACTTACAGTAAAACGGAGAAAAACGCCAAGCAAATCGGTGAGTTGTTTGACATCCTCTCCAAAGAACTTGATACGTTTATTGCTTACTTAGAAAAACAAGAAAATGACTGAACAGACCCTCCTCCAACAGATTACAGACTTCTGCCGCTTGCTCCGACAGATGGGTATCAATGTGAGCACTACTAATCAGCTCAGTTGGTGTGAGAGCATTCATCTCATCGACATCGGTGAGCGGGAGGCGTTTTACCATACGGCGCGGACGAACCTTATCGCTAATGAAACAGATCGTGAGACATTTGATACTGCTTTCAATCTGTTTTGGCGATACCCGCGCCCCGAATTCCAAGCTGTTGAGACAGAGGAGGAGGCATCTGAACCATCCAGTCTCCAAGAGCTCTCCGATGCTACCGACGAGCAAGAGGTCATAGAACAGTGGTTGGATGCTGAGATAGAAGACGATGCGGAAGAAGGAGAGGAAGACGATCCGCTCGCCTATAGTATAGAAGAGGTACTGACCCGGAAAGATTTTAGCGAGTTCACAACGGAGGATATGGAGAAAGCACGGGAAATCGTGGCGAAATTAGCGGCGGTGTTGGCGACAAAACTCAGTCGTAGAAAAGTCGTTGGCAAAAAGGGTAAAACGATCGATTTCCGACGAAGTTGGCGAAAAAGTCTGGTACACGGTGGCGAACCGCTTGCGTTAATTCGGAAACAGCAGAAGATTAAGAAAACCAAGATTTTGCTCCTCTGTGATGTCAGTGGTTCTATGGATTGTTATGCGAAGTTCCTCATCCAATTCATCTACGGCATGCAACAGGAGTTAAGAGAGGTAGAAGTTGCTGTTTTCAGCACACACTTGACAGATATTACAGGACTTCTCCGACGGAAGGGGTTAGCGGAGGGATTGAACGAAGTGGCGAATGTTGTGCCGGACTGGTCGGGTGGAACAAAAATAGGCGAAAGTCTATTAGAATTCTGTCGGCAGTTCGCGCCTTCTCTATCGGCATATCGTTCGGTCGTCATTCTCATCAGCGATGGATGGGACCGGGGTGATGTAGATGTGTTGCGTCGTTCTATGGAGATGATCCACCGGCATGCCTACCGCCTTATCTGGCTCAACCCGTTGCTCGGTAGTGACGGTTATCAACCGATCTGTCGAGGCATCCGCACGGCTTTACCTTATGTGGACTATTTCCTCCCAGCGCACAATTTGGAGAGTTTGGCGCAGTTGACAAAGATATTGATTCCGATCTGGGCACGATGAATGGTGCCTACAAACTAAAAAACTAAGATAAGGAACCCTAACTATGCAAGTTCAAGCAGCTGTGATGCTCCAGCCGGGGCAGATAGAAATCCGTGAATTTGAGAAACCGTCTCCTGCAGATGACGCACTCCTCTTACAGGTCGATCGCGTCGGCATTTGTGGGACTGATAAGCACGTGTATCTCGGGCACGTTGACCTGCCATTCCCTATCATCCCAGGACATGAAGTTGTTGGTACGGTTGCTGAGATCGGCAAAGATGCGAATCAGGTAATGAATGTGATGGGCGGTCCTATCAAAGCTGGCGACCGTGTAACTGTGGTGCCTGGCTCAAAAAACTGTGGTAGATGCTACTACTGTTTGCATGTGCCGGGTCGTGCGACCTTGTGTTCCAACAGAAGGATATACGGCTTTGGCAATAGCGAGACACCGCCCTATCTAAATGGTGACTTCGCTGAGTATACGTATATCCACGGTAATTCTTGGGTGTACAAAATGCCAGAGGGTATCCCGGAAGAGATTAGCGTCTTGACAGAGCCTGTGGCAGTAGCAACGCGTGTTGTTGGACGCGCGTATGCCCCCGGTCTGCCGCAAGTGGGAGATGGATACAGTATTGGGAGTCGGGTAGCCGTTCTCGGATGTGGACCGATTGGTCTCCTCGTCGTTGCTGTGTTGCGGGATAGCGGTGCTGGAACTATTATTGCCACCGACCTTGTTGACAGTCGGTTAGAGATGGCGAAGCAGATGGGTGCGGATGTAACTATCAATGTCGGAGAGACAACAGCTGAAGAGCGGGTCGAGCAGATTCAGGACCTCACGGACGGTGTCGGTGTAGACATCGTGATTGAGTGTGCAGGATTGCCATCAGTTTTCTCCGAGGCATTGGATGTAGTGAGACGAGGCGGGAAGGTTATCGAAGTCGGACATTACACAGATTCCGGGGATACCCAAATCCGACCTTATCAGATTTGTAACAAAGATCTGGACGTTTGCGGGGTATGGGCATATCCACAAATCCAGTTTCAAACGGCGTTGGATTTCCTCCAGATAACACGTGTCCCGTTGCATAAATTGATAACACATCAACTGCCGTTGCATCAATTAGAAAAAGGCATCGATATGCTTGGACAAGAAGGGGTTTACAAGATTGTTGTTGAACCGCAGTTGTAGCGACGAAAGAAATTTGTGAGTGCGGTTTCTAAATGCTTAAAGTTACCAATCAAGACCATAAATGGGACGAAAAAATGAAAGACCACAGAAGTGTGTTCATCGTAATTTGTTGCTGTGTGCTGTTAAGCTCCTTAATGGGGGTTAAAGCCGGAGCTGCGGATAGTGAATCGCCAGACGCAGTGCCTCTCTATAAAACCATAGAAGGGGCGAAAACCTACATCGTGCAGCACCAAAACTCAGATGGCGGTTGGCCCCTGGTCCCCGGTGCGGATAGCAATGTAGAGAGTACTGCTTTCGCTATTTGGGCATTAATCGATGCGGGTTGGGGCACCGGATCGCAGGTAATCCGAACAGGCGTTCAGTATCTCAGAAATAAGCAGTGGGATAACGGAAGCTGGAACAACAACACCGCGCATACCACTTTTGCGCTTGTCGCCTTAGCGACAGCAGAGACCGATCCAGAAGTGCGTTTTAAAGGGCTTCGCTGGTTAAAAAAAGCGCAAAACGCCAGCGGCGGATGGGGCAAAAAAGAGCGGAGTCCCGACAATATTCTTTATACGGCTGCTGTGTTGGCAGGATTCAGACGGCTCGGCTTTGAACGGAATTTTGAACCCATCTCCAAAGGTGCGGAGTGGCTTGAAAAGGGCATTAATTTTGACGGTGGCTGGGCATTGGAACGCGGGAGCCGGTCCGACGTTTTTGTGACATCCTGGGTAATACAAGGGTTAGAGCCTGTTTATGACATCGATCTCCAGATGGCATGGTTGAAGCAGTTTCAGAATGATGATGGCGGATTCGGTAGATATAAGACGAGTCCGAGTGATCCTGAAATCACGGCTATCGCTATTATGGCACTCGCCGCTGGGAATGACCCGCTCAATACGCGTCGGGTGGCTATCAATTATCTGACAACTGTACGGCAAGCGGACGGCAGCTTCCTTAGCAATACGCCGATTGAATTGACGAAACCGACTTCCAATTTACAGTCCACCTGTTTTGTCCTCATCGCTATCCATGCCAAAACGGCAGATGAATTGAATGTCCAATGATGTGATGAGCACAGTGCTAAAGCCGTGCCTCTATCTCCGCTCATCAGCGATGGTAGAACCCGGCATGATGTAGTGTATACCTTTGGTTAGTTGGGCGACTTGACGCTGAAAGTTGTCTCCAAGGGTGTTACTACTCATAGAGGTAATACCACCAATAACGTAGACACGGGCAAGTGCCCCTCGGCATACTGAAATTGCTCTCCCCGCGGTATATCCTTTTTCTGGACGCTTGCTCGTTGATTCATCTGTGACGATGATAAGGACAAGGTCGCGTCCCTGTTCTGTCCGGAGTTTTGGCACCCCTTCAATGATTGCATCTAACAGATGCTCATCACCGATTTTGGGCAGGCGAAACAGTGATTTCACCTGTTCTGGCTCCAACGGCGGTTTGGTTACGACGACAGTGCTTTCGCCGCCCCCGACAGCTGCCCAAAATCGGATAATCCCAAATTGATAGTCCAGTCCGGCTGCTTTGAACACCGAAACCATCAGATCCAAGCCATCACACGCTGGATCTGTTTTGGTTTCCATGCTCAAACTATAGTCGAAAACGAACACTATATCTACTTTATCGGGTCTACTTTCAACGAGGTTCTCAGCAATGCGCTTAAATAAGCCGTCAATTCGGAGGAGTGCCTTGTCGGCAATCGTCTCACCACTCCGAATGCGTTGACCATCCATCCGCTGCTGGTTTGAATCAATTGGGTACCATACACCGCCGGTTTGATCCGTAAGTTCTGCTTGAACTTTCTCGCTAATGCCGATGAAATTGAGCTGCGCGTTGTTTTGTCGGCAACGGTCAACAATCTGTTTACTAATTTTGCTTTTGGCTTTTGCTTCTGTCCATGAAGTCCGCATCCGTGAGTTGGTAACCACAACAAACTGCGTCGTTACACCCTCACGGAATTCCAACTCATTCAAACCTTTCATGATCGCATCAAGTCCATACCCAGATTTAGAAACGTCCGTCTCAACCCGCGCCTCTCGCAGAGCGTTTTCAATACCGATGTAGTCAAATGTCCATTGATGAAATATGTACTTCGGTTCCCCTTGCCCTGATTTAAAATTCACGAGAGCAAATCTGTAGTCCATCGTTTTTGCTTCTATAACGGTGATCATATCGACGAGTTTCTTCTCAAGGATAGCAACGGGTGCGAACATCTGCTGGCTAACGTCAACGATGAACACGACATCAACCTTCGGATTTTGTGTGTGTTGGGTTGCGCGTTCTGCAATGTCTTTAAGGCTTGCGCCTATATCTGCCTTGAGGGTCTTTTCCTTCTTCGCCGTCGGGTCTACCATTATTCTGTGTCTTCGCCGAGGTGGGCGAACTTGTGCTGCTGCCTGCAATGTGGATACCAACATACCCACTGCACACAAGCAACATATCCATTTTTTCATATCGTCTCCAATCAAAATTCGACCAAAAGCTGCGGTACAATTGTGGCACTGCGTGTCGATTTTTCGATGTTGTTTATCCGGTAAACAAGCCGTGCAAGTGCACCTTCGGTAAAATGCCATGTCAATGCCCCACCGAGTGTTGTCCACGGTTGAGCATCAGCAGTTCGGTTAAAATTGAATGTTCCGTACTTCTCTGTGTCAGGATTCCATATATCATATTTTAATCGAACATCTATGGTCTCTGTCAAGGGAATTTCCGCGTGAAGATAGTAGCCCTCCACCGTTGTTGTCCGGTTATGGGATGTTATTGCAGGCTGCGTATATTTTAAGAGTTGTGTGTCCGTGCCTTGTACCCATTCAGCAGCGAGATCGAATCGCCAGAGCTTGAATTTCGTCGCGAGTCCAACTCGGCGTTTGTAGAATAACGTAGACGGATCTACGTCACCGCTATTTGGATTGAAAGGATAACTGTTGCCATCAAAGTAAGATCCTCCAAGCCAGATCCGCTTGCCTAAGAGCGAAAGCGTTCCGTTGACGTGCAAAAACAGGGGAGGACTGTTATTTCGGATCGGTTTCAAAATGCCGCCGCCACTACCGTGCGGCCCGATTCGGATACCAGATGCTATAGTTCCGTCGGTGACGGTGCGTAGCGAATCCGGTCCATCTGCGAGTGATAGGACGTAGGCAACTGGTCCAACATATCCATTCAATTGCAATCCGCGATCAGAGATGAAACCGATATTTTTCCGTACTAAGTTATACAGCGGGTTTGCAGCGGCATCCGATTTTGTATCAATACCGAAAGCATGTCGAAACCGCCCCACTTTCAGCGACGCGCCTTTTGGTAACACCGGTAACCCCGTGAGGATTGCGTAAATAAACCCATGATCGTCCGCCACTTGTGTACCGAGGTGGGAGGTCGTTAGGAGTTGCTCCCCAAGGACACTGACATGCTCCCCAACACTCGTTGTTACGACGAATTCAGCAACATGGATGAGCGTAGTTCCAGAATGCCAATTGTTTCTATCGGGGACTAAATCCGTTCCGGGAGTGATGCGGCGAATGTCCAATGCCCCGCCGAAAACCAGATTTCCGAATGCGTCGTCAAATAAACCAGCGGTATCTGTCTCTTGTGTTTCGTCCATATCATCGAAACTAAAGATATTTTCATCGTCTTCCACAAGTATGTCATCTGTTTCGGACGTGTCTTCCACAGATTGAACGTTTTCAGGCGTACTCGATGGGTCCCCCGGATAGGAGCGTGCGATGATTTCAGCGATATTGCTGAACCCGTCTTTATCAGAATCCTCTTCTGCGATTCGGAGGAACGTTGACAGATTCATGCCATTGTGTAAGAACGCCCTACCGTAAGGATTAGGAGCATCGCCACCTTTCTTTGAAGAATGGCAGACGTTACACCCGCTTGCCCATCGGTATTCGGCACGAAACATTTTATAAAAGGCAGGCAGCGCGAAGGCAGCGTGTTCTGTGATTATGGTCAAAAAAAAAGTTATCAAGAAAAAAAACAAAATTTTGCGCATGATAGATTCCTTCCAAAAACTTTGAAAGCATGTGTAGGGCTGAAGGGAATCGCCCTACACAATATCTGCGACTAATATGTGTCCAAGTCAATTTCTTCTTGACTAAACCGGAGGTGCGCCTGGTTAACTAATTCGACAATAGCATCCCATTGTTTACGTGTTTCCTCAGAAACGCCTTCTGCCTCAAGTGCTTCCGCAAATTTGAGGAGCGTTTCGCTAAATTTGTCTTGTAGGTAGACGTATTCCTCAGTCTGATCCGCGTTTTTCGGTGGCTCGAAACTTGAGATACTCTTTGCATATTTGGCGAGCCGCTTCGCCGCTTCGACGGCTTTCGCTTTGTCCCCTTTTTCGTCAAAGTAGTCAACAACGACGAAATAATCATCTATCATCAACATCATGAGTGCTTTCAGGTCTTCGACATCAGGCATCTCTTCTTCTGCGGGATCGGGTGTTGGCATTTTTTGAGCGTCAGGTTTGGGTTTCCGCTTGAGGAAGAGCGCGTAACTCATCACCAATGTCTTTTTTGGAATTAGAGCAACAGCATTTGAAGCGGCTTCATGTCCTTCAACCGCTTTAACATCTTCCCCAACTTTGAAGGCATCGTCTATGCCCTTACCGATGAACTGCTTGAGAAACGCCTCTCCTGCAATCGCATCCGATTCCTTGTGTTCATAGACTGCCACTTTCACGACTTTTCCCTTCATGTCCAGTCCGACAGCCCCTTCAATGGTACCGTGCGGTCCCTTGGCATCAGCGAACAACACCAAACCCATAGGTTTCTTTTTGTCGTTAATCGGAATGTAAAAAACCGGTTTCTGGTCTTCCACCTGGAGTTTAGTCCCAAGCTCTTTCTCAATTGATGCGATTTTATCAGCGGTTAGTACCGCATTTCGCTGCACAAATTTCTTCGCTTTTGGAAAAATACCCGCCAACTTCTGCCCGGGCCATTCCGTTTCATGTGCGTTACTAAGCAGTGGCGTACTCACGAGAAAAAAAACAAGTGCCAATAAGATGCCTACACGAGGCTGGCGATAGGTTTGGAAAAACATCTGTAATCTCCTTATTATGAAGATGTCCACTGTCACAACACGTGTGTCGCAACAGTGGATTCACTTTACTCCTCAACTTTAACCATGAAACTGGGCCATAGAATTTGATCGCCATGCTTCAGTTGTCCGAAGATTTGATAAATCCCAGCTTCAGGAAAAGTGGTCATGAGCATGACAGTGGGACCGAATTTTTCCGGCGTGGTGCCGTAATGTTGATGACCAGTTGCAGATACCTTTTTCATCTTATGTCCGGCATGCGGATCTTTCTGCATCATCTTGCTGGGATTTTCACTTCCGAGAACTGTCCCATGTGTATGTACAATACCGTCCAAGCGTGTGCTGACGATAGCGAAATGCATCGGCGCGTCCAGAAACGGGACGAGGTCTGTGATGGGTTCTCCACCATGCGAAAAATGGTAAGTAATGTGGACCATTTCGCCTACCTTAATCCGTTTTGGTGCTTCGATTTTCGCATGATACGTAGACGTGCCCACTTCATCGGTTAGAGAAACGGCTTTTGTATAGCGGTCTCCACCCTCATCAGTATAACTGAAAACGCTTTTTTCACGGCGGAGATCTTGCGCCATATCAGCCATTTTCTCCTCACCTACGACATCCAAATATAGGTACTTAGCGAATTCGGCATCCGCAGTCATTATATCAACAGCGAGAATATATCTTCCCGCTGCAGGGAATGTGAAGTGGACCGTATACCTTCCCTCCAACTCTGCCATAATGTCACGAGATTCAAAATCTTCGGGATGAATATGCCCAATGATTTGTAAATTCTCACTGACGACCAGTACATGCAGAACGCGCGCATGATGCACCATGAGGTCAACAACGGGTTCACCGATTGCATCGGTGAGGTGGAATGTGAGTGTTGCCGATGTTCCTGCCCGAACAGTTTGTGGCTCAGTGTGAAGCGCAACGTTGAGAGATGCTGCGTTATGCATTTTATGCGCGTCGTGTATCCCATGCTCTTGGGCATGAACTACACCAACAAAAAACAGCATACTAACGACTATTGCCATGGTCCGAAAAATCGAAAAAAACGTGAAATTCCGGGATTGCATTGTTTTCCCTCCGCTAAATTAAAACGAATAGGATGTGGTTAAAGAAACCAAATTGCCAAATTCAATCGCATCACCCGCATCGTAAAGGGTTTCCTGCGTCAGCGGAAACATGACGTTAGCAGACACAAAAATACCGTTTGGTACTGCCAAAGACATACCCAGCGATGCCATGCTGTAACGTAGCCCGGTATTGATATCACGTTCCCCAGCCCAAGCAGCGGCGGATTGATAAAATCCGAGATAGTTCCCGCTAAATGAGAACCAATCGAAAAGGCGATACGTAAAGCCAGCTGTATAGATTAACTCTACTGGACCTCGATAAGTCTTGCTATTTTCATAGACTGGAAACGTCCCGCGTGTGGAAGCTATGACAGTCATACTGCGGTAGAGCGGTAGACTGTACTGCAAACCAGCAGTAGGGTTAAAGGTTCCAGTGCCGAACTGGATATGAAGGTGCTTAATCCCAGCGTCTCCAAGTTCCCACGGGTTTTCCTCGGTTTTGCCGGTTGGAATCGTCGTACCCAACCGAGCAAATAACGCGTCATCCGCTTTGAAAAATCCAGAAATTTTATAGCCTAAAAACAGGTCCAGATCTGCGAGTCCGGTATAGGTTTCATTTCGATGATGAATATCCCTACTTCGCAAGATGGCTTGCCTTTCTTCAGAACTCACCGAATCAATCCACTCAATGCTTGCTTCTTGGTTCTTGACTGCATACGGAATGTTCGCCTGCAATGTCCACCGGTCATCAAGTAAGTATTGCAACCCAACATCAATTCGGTAAGTACTCAATGCTACATGGTGTCTATGCAAAGGAGCATCCACAACTTCTCCTGTTGGTGAAAGTCCTCTTTTTTCAAGATGTCCACCTTGTGCATCAGGGGATACCAACATATTAATATTAACTCGAAACTGATCTATCTCTTTTGAAGCCAACCTGACTTCATCCATCATCCCACTGGGTGGTAGGACAGGATTGCTTCACGCAGGACAGCTTTCTTGTGCGAATCCCAAAGAGGTAAAAACCCAACTGAACAGTATCACGTGTAAAAATAAACGCATTTTTATATCCTGTAATTTATGTCATCCGAAAGTATCGCAGCGCAGCGAGCCATACGACTTCGCGCCACAGATCTATTGGCAGTTTCCCAGGGTAACAGAAAAAGAAACCCAAGAAACAATATGTAAAAGTATTGGAACTAAAAGATAAGTGAGTACTCGAAGCGTTCCTTGTGGAACCCACCCAAGTATTAAGGTATTAAACCGAGGGAGGACCTCTACGGGTCAAAGAATGGTTGGAAAAAAGTGTAGAAAAAAGAGTGGGCGGAACCTTAAACGATTCCCATGTGGCAACAGGCGAAGTCGTTGAGATAGGAAGAATTGAGACGAGAGAGTGATCCATCGATTCACGGGATTCGTGCGTGTCGTATCTATCGTCTGGAAGAACAAGTTCTAAATCTTTTGAGCAGCACGTACCACTTTCAGATGGCGTTTCGGCTTTACCCGCTGTGCCTGTTTTAGTGCTTTGACAACAGGTTGAATGCGTTTCAGTAACTCCGCTCAGGACTTTTTGAGACGCGTCGTGGCAGAACTTTTGTTCAAAGGCTGCACAGAGGAGAGGGCATACCGAATAGACGTATAATAGCCCTACAAGTAAGATAAGAACCTGTCGATGTTTTTGGAACATTGTGCAATAAACTCCGCTCTTTCGTCAGAAAGTGGAAATCGAATCATACACTTTAAAAACATTATACACCAAAATTCCAAAAAGTTGCAAGAAAAATGAATATTTCCATAACTATACACTACAAATCTCAAAAGTTGCAAGAAAAACAGATGTTTAGGGCACTTAACTTTTTTGGTAAACTTCGTTAGGGTGGGCATCGTTTTGTTATTGGATTGCTGCACCGCGTGGCAGCACACGCAATTTAAGTTGCATTGTAGATGTGAATTGGATATACTATGTGATTAGTGGCTACGCCTAATTCACAGTATTCTGAAGTGTTGCTCACTGTTTCTGCCTAAAATACAAAGAAGCTAACCGAACGAACCGCTGTAATTTTTTAAATTAAAAGAGAGGAAAATCTCATGGCGTATATCAAGATTCCAAAGGAATGGGAGATCCCTGAAAACCAAGTGACATCCGAGTCCGACTATATCAACCGTCGAAAGTTCATCAAAGATTTGGGCATCGCGAGTGCCAGTGCTTTGCTGTTTTCCAGTTCAAACGCCTGTGCTGGGAAAAAGGGAGTTGAGAAGCAGTTAGAACCTTTCCAAGCGCAAAAACTTGCAGTTGAGAATAACTCACGTTTTACTGTGGAAAGACCAACAACAGACGAAGTTGTTGCTGCTACCTACAACAATTACTATGAGTTCACCTCCTCCAAGAGCACAGTTTGGAAAAGAGTAGATAAGTTCATAACGCGTCCGTGGGAAATTGAAATATCGGGATTGGTCGAAAAGCCGATGACCTTAGATGTGGACGACTTAATCAAGCAGATGCCTATTGAAGAGCGGATCTACCGGTTCCGTTGCGTTGAAAGGTGGGCAATGGTAGTACCTTGGATCGGCTTCCCGATGAAAGCGTTGCTTGAAAAAGTTCAACCCACTGCTGATGCCAAATATGTCCGAATGCTCACGTTTTTGGATCCAGATATGGCACCAGAACAACACAATGTTCGCATGCCGTGGCCCTATTTTGAAGGGTTAACGCTCGCGGAAGCGATGAACGACCTAACACTGCTGGTTGTCGGTATCTATGGACATGTTTTACCACCACAACACGGTGCACCTATTCGGCTCATCGTTCCTTGGAAGTATGGGTTTAAAAGCATCAAATCCATTGTGAGCATTGAGTTAACAGACCAGAAACCGCGCACTTTTTGGAATACGCTTGGACCCAGAGAGTACGACTTTGAAGCAAACGTCAATCCCAATCTGCCACATCCGCGTTGGTCACAGGCTAAGGAGTGGATGATTGGCAGCGGCGACATTTACAAAACCGTCATTTACAACGGGTACGGCGATGCCGTAGCACACCTTTATCAATAAGAGCTTGCGGGGCCTCCTTGCGGCGTGGAGACGAAATGGATAGAAAACAGAGAATCACGAAAACCTTTCTTGGATTGTTATGCCCAGTCTTACTATTATCTGTCGGATGTGATGATTTGTCTCTGGACATGTTTGATAACAAGGAAACTGCACCCGCGATAGGTTCCATTGATGGCAGTGTTGTCGCGGCAAATACGCAATTTGGCTTTAACCTGTTCAATGACATCCGCAAAACTGAGCAGAATAAGAATATCTTCATCTCACCATTTAGTATTTCCATCGCCTTGGCAATGACACTGAACGGCGCATCCGGTGAAACCGAACAAGCAATGACCAACGCCTTGCAACTACAAGGATTAGACTCTGAGGCGATTAACGCTGGCTATGCCGGATTGCGCCATAACCTTCAAACATCAGACCCGAAAGTTATACTCGCGATTGCAAATTCACTCTGGGCACGTCAAGATGTTCCGTTCAAGCAGGATTTCCTGCAGCGAAACACCCAATTTTTCGGTGCTGAGATCTCAACATTAGATTTTACGGACCCAAACACCCTAACAACAATTAATCAGTGGGTAAATACCAACACCAACGGTAAGATTACAAAAATCCTTGATGAAATCAACCCCGATGCGGTGTTATTTCTGATTAACGCTATCTATTTCAAAGGGTCGTGGCAGACAGAATTTGACCCATCGCACACCCGCGACGGAACTTTCCATCTCGTAACCGGCGGCGAAAAGCAGGTACCGATGATGACAAGGACGGGTGATTATCCGTATTATGAAAATTATGAAGAAAAGTTTCAAGCGATTAGTCTCCCTTATGGTGATGGGCGAATCAGCATGTACATCTTCCTGCCCTACCGTGAATCTGACCTCAATACCTTTTTAGATGGTTTAAATACTGAGAATTGGGAGAATTGGATATCGCAGTTTCGCGAGCAAGAGGTGTTCCTCAGCATGCCCAAATTTAAGTTGGAATATGAAAAAACGCTTAACAATCCGCTGCAATCACTTGGTATGGGCATCGCGTTTGCACCAGGGGGTGCAGACTTTAGTCGGATGGCAGATTTAGAGACTTTGGGTAGAAATTTGTACATCGGGGAAGTGCTCCATAAATCAGTCGTTGAAGTCAATGAAGAGGGGACTGAAGCCGCAGCAGTCACCAGTGTTGGGGTTCGCGTAACCAGTGCACCACCTGCGTTTATTGCAGATCGACCGTTTTTCTTTGCAATCCGTGATAACGAGACAAAAACTGTCCTATTCATGGGCATTGTGGTGGATCCGTAGATAGAATACGAAAACTATAACAATGCTGCCACACACCATTTACCAATAAAAACGGAGATATTCTCATGAAAGTACAATTTAGGACTTTCTATAAATTGAACGTTGTGCTTATGATGTGCGGATTGATGCTTTTTATTTATATGGGTTGCGGTGGTTCTGATGATGAGGCTTATGAAGATGAGGCTGCCCATGGATTCATCCCATCAGCATTAAACCCACCAAACGGTGCCGTCTACGACGATGTCTTCTTTAAAGAGTATGGCACGAACCCTTTTATTGATACAGAAGATGATCACTTTTCAACATTTGGCATGGATGTTGATACCGCTTCCTACTCCGTTACGCGACGCTATCTTCGCGATGGTCACCTCCCACCACCAGAAGCCGTTCGCGTTGAGGAATTCGTCAACGCTTTTGATTACAATTATGCTCCACCGTCAAGGGACGCATTTGCTGTTCACATTGAGGGCGCGCCATCCCGATTTGGTGAAGGCAAGCGACTCCAATTGTTACGAATCGGTATTCAAGGTCGCGTTATTCCAGACGAAAACCGTAAGGATGCAATGCTAACTTTCGTAATTGATGTTTCCGGTTCGATGGCTATGGAAAATCGATTGGAATTGGTGAAACGCGCCTTAACGCTTCTGGTTGAACAACTCCGTCCGGGGGATGAGGTTGCTATCGTCGTTTATGGGACTAACGCGCGAACCGTCCTACCACACACCGGAATTGAAGGGCGTGAGGAGATTTTGGAGGCAATCCATTCCCTTGCCCCGGAAGGTGTCACGAATGCGGAAGACGGACTGCGCCTTGGATACACACTCGCCTCACGCAATGCCAGAATTGGTGGTATCAACCGTGTGATTCTCTGTTCGGATGGCGTTGCCAATGTCGGAGAAACAGGTGCTGATGGTATCCTCAGAAAAATTCGGTCCTACGTTGAGGAAGGGATTACGCTAACAACTGTTGGGTTCGGTATGGGAAATTTCAACGATGTCCTCATGGAACAACTCGCCAACAAGGGCAATGGGAGCTACGCTTACGTTGATACCCTCAATGAGGCAAAGCGAGTTTTTGTTGAAAACCTGACAGGGACACTACAACTCATTGCTAAAGATGCAAAGGTCCAGGTCGATTTCAACGCTCAAGTTGTCAGTCGTTTCCGCTTGCTCGGCTATGAAAACCGTCGCCTTGATCATGAAGACTTTCGTGATGACGACGCAGACGGTGGAGAAATCGGTTCAGGTCACAGCGTCACCGCTCTCTATGAAATTAAACTCCATGAAGGTGCCACCGGAAAATTGGCGACTGTTTTTATCCGCCATGAAGACCCTGACACCCGTCATGTATTAGAAATCAACGAAGAGATTTTCTCATCAGCGTTGAAACGAACATTTGAGGCGGCATCCCCTGAATTTCAACTCGCCGCCACTGTAGCAGAATTCGCAGAAATTTTGCGTGAAAGTTATTGGGCACGAGAAGGAAGTTTGGCGGCAGTATCGCAAAGTATCAAAGGGATCGCACCTCAAATTCCGAACGCTTCAGTCGATGAACTAATGACTCTCGTGAATCAAGCGACTCGCTTTAAGGCACTCAATAGCGAATAATTTGCGACATGCAAAAATTATGAAAAGCCTCGTTTTCGTTTTATTATTAATGCTGCCCATATCTTCAACAGCTGTCACATGGGAGTCCGTTGAAAGTTCACACTTTCGGGTCTACTACCAAGAAGGAACGGTAGACCCGATGTCAATTCTCCAGATTGCGGAGGACTTCTATGCCGAAATGCCGGAGTTGACAAGCCGTATGCCAGCAGGGATGATTGACATTTGGGTTTGTGATACACAAAAAGCGTTTCAGGATTCCGTTCATGCTCCTATCCAGGATTGGGCGGTTGGATGTGCCTTTCCGTTAAGTCGGCGCATCATTATCCAAAATCCGAAACACATCGCCCTTGCGAAACTGCAGTTAGTGCAAGTTCTCCGGCACGAGATCGCACATGTCCTCTTTGGTCAATGTACACGCAGAGCAGTCAAAGAAATTCCGTTGTGGTTTATAGAAGGTATCGCGACCTACTTCGCGGATGAATGGGTGCCGGGTCGCCATGAAACGTTACTAAAACACATCTTCTCGAAATCTATTCTACCCCTTCACGAGTTGGCACGCGGTTTTCCACGTTCACAAGCGGGAGCAGACTTGGCGTATGCTGAGAGTCAGGATGCAGTCCGTTGGCTGGTCGAAATTCAAGGGAGAGAGGTCCTGTTTGCCCTTATTACGGAACTCCACGCTGGCAACAATTTCAGTAGTGCGTTTGAAGCGACAGTGGGGTGGAACCTCGCAACATTCGATGAACGCTGGCGCGAATCGTTGACGGAACGTTACCGGTGGGCATCCCTCTTTTCTAACTCCTACATTTTGTGGGGAGGTACTGGCGGACTTGCCCTCCTTGGTTATCTTGTTTGCTTGCATCGCAGACGACGCCACCTGAGCAAACTCGCGCAACAGGAAGATACTGTAGACACATTCTTCAAAACCTAAAAGCTATGAACGCATATCTCATTTACATTGCGCTCTGCCTTGTCTGCTTAACATCCATAGCGACAGCGCAATCGAAACAACTCGCGCAGTATCCCAATCAACTGACACGCGACGGACATATCATTGTTCTACCTGACCACGGTACCGTCTACATGGTTTCCGATCTCCATGCACATTGGGACGATTTTAATCAATGGTTGCGACTCACGAAACTCGTTGAGCGACTTCAAGCAGGTGAAGATGTTTATGGGTTGATACTCGGTGATGCCATTGACTATAAGCCCGATGAACCGAGACACCCGCCTTATGGAGATATACTCATCGTTGACCGAGTTATGGAACTCCAAAGACAGCTTGGTGACAAGGGAAAAAGGCTTATCTATATCCGAGGGAATCACGAATTCGCTGCCGCAGATGCTTATGAGATGCTCAAGAAGCAAGGCATGACGATACAGAACCGACCTCACTTTATTCGTGCCTTATATGACAGCCCCCTTGGATCGTATTATGAGCAGTTTAATTTTATTGAAAGAATGACGGACACACACTATGAATTCCTGATGAATTTACCGACAGTCGTTATTGGAAAAAACGGCTTTGTTGGTGTCCATGCGGGCCCCGCGCGTTTTGTCAGGGGTCTTGCTGACCTTGTTGATCCGAATCCGAAAACCCTTGAGGAACTCCTTTGGCACCGTCCTACTATTGCTTATACGGGTGGATACACCTTAACCCATATTAAAAATTTTCTTGAAAATATCCACGGAAGCCTCCTTGTGGTTGGGCATACCCCAATCAGTTATTTTCCATTGCGAAACGTTAGAGACGGTATAGCAACATTTGGCAAAAGCCAACTTATTTTTTCAACAGGCTATAGCGGCAAACCCGGCGTTCCGGCGTATATCGAAATTGACTTGGCAGAGACCTATTCTTCTGTAAATGCCTTGAAGTTAGGTGTGAACATCCATCACCTGTATGATGAGACTGGAAAACCAAAACCTGAATAGAGAGACACCTCTGCAAGAAAGACGCTCATCATGCGACCACTCATTTATATCATGACCCCGGTCCTGATTCTTACTATCGTTCTCGCCTCTCGTTTTGTAACGTGGGATGCGATCAAAGGAGCAAAACCACAAGCACAAGCGAATGTGCAGCAGGGAACACTGTCGTTGAGGGAATGGAAGATTCCAGACGCAATAGCAGCGTTTACACGAGCGATTGAGATTGAATCCAAATATGCTGAAGCTTACGTGAAACGCGGTCTCGCCTATTATCGTATGGGTCAGTACAAAGCAGCCATCGCAGACTATACACGAACCTTGGACCTCAAACGATACCACGCCGATGCGTATGCAAGCCGCGGCGATGCTTATCGAGCGTTAAATGAAACGCAACATGCGCTTGCAGATTACTCCGCCTCGCTCAAAAAAAGGTGGGATGCCCGTGTCCTGCGAAGGCGGGCACAGACCTATCTCGAACAGGGCGACATTCAGAATGCCCTCACTGACTACAACACTGTGATTAAACGACAGCCGAGTGCCATGGCTTACTACATCCGCGGCAATGCCTACCTTCAACTCTCCATCAAAGGGAACACGAGTTATTTAAAACTTGGATTGGCAGATCTGGATCAAGCGATTGCTTTGGAACCGCGCTTCGCCAGTGCCTACATCAACCGGGCACGAATTTACGATCGCGCCGGAGAACAGACATCAGCAACCGCCGATTATATGAATGCTGTAGAACTGCTCACCGAAGCAATCAAGACGTGGCAAGGTGAGCCGAATGCACTTATACAGGTTTACCTCTGGCGCGCCTTCACTTACCAAAAATTGGGCAAAACTGAGAAGGCACAAAACGATCTGCACGAAATGAATAAACACATCTTTAGTTTTTTTCTTGAAAAAAGTAAAAAATTGTGATATATTTAATAAGGGTGACGTTTTAGCATTTCGCTTGACTTTCTTCTACTTTTGTAGGCTGATTTGCTGTCAAGAAACTGCTTCTACTGCACAACTCATAACTTAAAAAAATTGATTTTATCTTTAGGAGGCAATTAGAATTAATATGACCGGAGAAGCATTGGGTTTGGTTGAAACGAGAGGCTTGGTCGGGAGCATTGAAGCTGCTGATGCTATGGTGAAGGCGGCGAATGTCCGACTTATTGGTTACGAGCAGATTGGTGCTGGTTACGTGACTGTCATGGTTCGTGGCGATGTCGGTGCAGTGAAAGCCGCGACAGATGTCGGTGCTGAGGCTGCCGCGCGCGTCGGTGAAGTTGTTTCTGTTCACGTGATTCCGCGCCCGCACACTGAAGTCGAAACCATGCTGGAAAAAGCGTAAATTACTTGTAAGTGGATTAACCGTCCACTCTTGAGGAACGTCCAAGCTATTTTAACCAAAAAGGCGAATCATAGATGCCAGATCGTGCCCTTGTTGAATTGATTACCCAGCGCGTTGTCAATAGATTGACCACAGAGCAGGCGTGTAGCGGTTGTGCTTTGAGGTCTTGTGATGCCGGAAACCGTGCGTGTGATGCTATCACGCAGCAACAACAGATTCCGGTTGGCGTTTCAGCACGACATGCGCATGTGACGCAGGAGCACCTTGAAATCCTCTACGGTGCTGGTCACCAGCTTACTGTTTATGCACCACTCTATCAACCAGAAGCGTTTGCAGCGAATGAGACGCTGACGATCGTTGGTAAACGAATGCGTGCTATTGAAGCCGTTCGTATCCTTGGTCCCGTACGGGACTACTCCCAAGTCGAAGTCGCACAAACAGAAGCGATTCGGCTCGGATTAGACCCGCCTATTCGAGACTCAGGTGACCTTGCGGGGGCAGAACCTATAACGCTCGTTGGACCCGCCGGAAGTATCTATTTAGAGGAAGGGGCAATCTGTGCGACACGGCACATTCACATGACCCTCACAGATGCTGACGCGCTTAATATCCGTGAGAGCGATCTTTTAAAAGTACATTTCCGTGGCGAGCGTGCTTTAACGTTTGAAAACGTTCGTCCCAAAATTTCTGAAGATTATGTGCTTCAGATGCACTTAGACACTGACGATGCCAATGCAGCAGGTCTACAAGGTGGCGAACCCGTTGAAATTGTCCGCGATGCCGGTTGAGACGAGCAGGCTTCCTAATATTTCGAGGCAGTATGAATCAGGAACTGATTGACCAGATTAGGAAAATCGTGGAGCAGGTACTGCAAGAACAAACACCGGTCACCACGCAAGATGCGCAGGAAAAGCGACTGCTCGTTATTTTCGGTGCAACACAGTTTGAATTAGATGAACCGATCCAGCAGCTTCATACCTGTATGCAAGACGGATGGAAAATCAAAATAATTTTGTCCGATCTCGCAACTAAAGTTATAAATCTTGAACCGATCCATGCTGCATTTGGCGAAGATAATATTTTACAAGAGAATACTCTAATTGATATAAGAACTTTTGTGGATGCTTACCAGCAGGTTGCGCTTCCCGCCTTTTCTTATCCGATGGCTGCAAAGCTCGCGTTAGGATTGGTGGACACGCCGTGTACTTATCTCGTGTTTGAGGCACTCTCTAAGGGAAAGAAGGTTATAGCAGCCTCTGATGCACTCAATCAAAGTGAAGCTTCCATAAAAGGAAATCCTATTTTGAGTAAATTTAAAGGCGATTATGTAAACGTTTTGTCCGAACTCGGCGTTCAATTAGTACCAATGCACCGAATTGCTGAGTCAATTATGGAGAGAACGGGCAATTCACGTGCTGTTGTAGAAAAAACTTTAATTAGCGCAGCGACCATTTCTAATCTGGACGCGGACGTGCGAGAATTAGTTTATGGAAACCCGGCAATTATTACGCCACTTGCCCGTGAGCACGCAAAAAAAAGAGGTATTGAACTGATACCTAAAGACTAAGATTTGTTCGTTCTCAAAGGGTGAATCGTGATGAAGGGATTCAAATTGTTGGATAGTATTGATTAACCCTTGACAATTCTTGAAGAAAATTGTATCATTTCGATGAAACTTTATTAATGTAAGACAGTTTAGCTCTAATACTCACGCATCACCGCGCTCGATGGTTAAAAGCCCATTGGCAATACCAAATGAAGGACATGAACATAGGAACATAGGAGGAGGATTCTCATGAAAACCCGGATTTCTGTTTTAAGCGCAGTATGCCTTATCAGCTGTTTTGCAATTGTTGGGGTGTTGGCACCCGCCGCCGCGAATTACGATTACTACGCGGATCGGTTGAGTCGAGAACATCGCATTGCAAACGATGTTGATGAATGGATAGAACGTGGGAGTGCAACAATTACCGCCAGTCCGCGTTTTGAAGATGGTGTTCGTCTCACTGCTTGGGCGAACGGTGCGGAGAACGCAAATGATTACGAATTTGCGATTGCCAGCGCGGTATACCTCTTTGAAATTCCAGTAGGGACACAGTACATCGAAATTTTGGTGCGATATCGAGGGGAACCGCATCGCTTAGAGATTGAGGACTACGAAGAACCTATTGCAGGACGCGTTTGGATTCGTAATACCAAGCGCGAAGCAACACGTCGTGGCTACTACGACGAAAATGCCAAAGAAACACGCTACGGTGATACCTTTGTCCTTCGATCAAAAAATCGTTCCGAACGGATTAAGATTCCTGCAGCAGGTCGAGTTAAAGATGGATGGATGGAACTTCATGTTGTAGCAGAGGGTGGTGAACAACTTGACGTGGAATACCTTGAGGTATCCACCTATCGGAGACAACCGAAGGTTAAAGTGATTCAGCGGTATACCCCCTCTTATCGTTGGCGTCCGTGGCACCGTTACACCTATCTCTACTTCTACGACGGTCCTGTCTATTACGCGACGGACTACGACCACTATCTCCGATGGAGTTATCCGATCTACGATCACCACTATCTCTCGATCCGCTCGTATTATGGTGGATATCTTGGACGTTACCGCAGCTATTATCCGAGTTCATACTACCGCTATTACTCGCCGTATTATGGCTCTTATCGCGGTTACTACCGAGGGACACCGAAGGTTCACCAGCGGCGGACGCAGTTGAATAGATGGAGTGCGCAGCATGAAACAACGCGTCGGCAGTATAGTCGTAGCCGACTGTCTGCGAACAATCGACAAACGCAACGGACAGCGGTTCGGAGAAGTGTCCGCACGACACTCGAAAATCATCGAAGGCAGACACCAGCAACAACGGAGCGGGTTGCACGCCAGTCAATTATTTCGGAAAAACAACGCGCTCTCGCCTCCAGATCGACACTCCGGCAAAGCAACATACGGCGGAGTACATACGCTGGAGATTCGGTTAGCAAGCAGCGGCGTTATCCGGCTGCGACACAAGACGTGAACCGTTATAGAAGTTCCGTAGTAGATAGACAGCGGACGACACCACTTTATAGACCTTCGACCTCTTCTTCAAGACGGTCATACTCGTCTAATAATTCAACGAGAAGGTCATACTCATCGAGTTCAAGAAGTGACTCGCGTCCGCAGTATAGAAGTACGACTTCAAATTCGAGTTCAGCACGCTCGCGCACAAGCGTAAGTCGTTCAACTGAAAGGTCTCGTGTAAGTCGTTCAAGTTCCACGCGTTCACGCACAAGTGTAAGTTGTTCAAGTTCCACGACAAAAACTCGGACACGTCCGACGACTTCAAGTTCAAGTTCATCGCGTAGTAGCTCAAGCAATAGTAGTAGTGATGACGATGACAAGAATCGGAGTCGGACAACGGAACGGACGAAGCGGAGACGTTAATACATTTATAGGAGCAGTATAGGCTTTGCGCGACCTCTTGGACGCGTAAAGCCTAATATCAGATGCGATTTTTGCTAATTATATCACTACTGCTGTTCAGCCTCCACGCGAGTTTTGCGCAGGAGGTTGAAAACGGTGCAGATACTGAACAGCAAACGCCTAAACCGGCGGAACAAGAGAGACTTGTTTCACCAGTTGGGGCTATAGTACGTTCCGCCATTTTTCCCGGATGGGGACAATTCTATAGCCGCGGTTATTTTCGTGGTAGCCTCACTGTTTTGGGAATAGGCGGTTCTGTTGTCGGTGCCTTATTAGCACAGAATTCTTTTAAGAATCGTTACGATGCCTACGCACTCTATGCAAGTGTAAATCCCAACGATGAAACAGGCGTGCTGGAGCGTTATGAGTACGCAAATCAGCGTTATAAACTCAGGACATTTTTTATGTATACTGGCATTGGTATTTGGGTTTATAGCCTCATTGATTCTTATGTCAATGCAAATTTTTACAACGCGACTACATTGATTCAGTCTATTGAGAAAGATGCACAAGATATTGAAAAATTGGGAATTGAAGTCGGGGCGACCCCGTCGCGTCTGTATTTGGGTATTGTTAAAACCTTTTAACATAAGGAGGAATACTTAATTATGTTCAGGACTTTTGCGAAAGTCATTGGCGTATTCGCCTTACTCTTAGGTTTTATGGGGGGTTTTATGGGGTGTGGAGACGCTGACAAAGTCGGCCAGGTTCCACCTGAAGAACTCCTTCAAATTAATAAAGTCTTAGACCGATGGCGGCAAGGGTATGAGACAGAGGATGTTAACGCTTACATCGATACCTTCTGGGAAGAAGGGTTCCTCTATGTTTCCGATTGGGGAACAGATGGGGACAAGACAGACGACCTGGAGTTTGATGACATTCGACAAGAACGGGACGCGGCTATCCGAGTCTTTGAGAAGTATCAGGATATTGAGATAGAACTCTCTGTTCCACCGGAGATTTCTATGAATGAGGACGGCACACGAGCAGAAGTGCGAAATCACTATAGAATCCAACTTTTTATCTCGGATGGACACTCACTTGAGGGTGGATTTAGTGGCGTATATGCTGAGGGTGACAACCTCTTTATCTTTGAAAAAAGAAATGATGAATGGCGCATAACTGAATGGCATGACGAAGCCTATAACGAGGAAGAAATTCGCATCGCCAATAATCTATAGGTTTGAGAAAAGGAGGGCAATTTCTAACCCAGAGACTGGGTGGGAATTCTGTACATTCATGTCACAACCGGAGGGACACCTACGTGATTACCTTCAACTCATACGAAAACATGATTTTACACTCTGCCTGAGCGTCTTACTGGTATTAGGAACTGCCCTGATTATCTCGCTCCGCTTACCTAAAACGTATGCTGCCTCCACTCTAATGTTACTCGTCCAACCGAGTGCAACGTCTCCGCTACCTTCAGCGAATCTGTTTCAAAATGTGCTCTCTGGTGGTGCCAATCGGCGGGAGATGGAGACAATTAGTGCCCGATTTTCCACAGAGTCGATGCTAAAAACAGCAATCGAAAACCTTGAAGAGAGCGGCAATGCAAAAGCCGTTGCGCTTTTCCCACCAATAGGCAAACTCAAACGAAGCCTAAAGGCTCAACTCAATCCAGATTCCGACTATATTAATCTTTCGGTTGCTTTAACAGAGCCAGAAGGTGGGGAGCGCAATGCAGCGCTGCTTGTGAACCAACTTGCCCAAGATATGAAAACGTTGCGGCGTGGAGATGAAGAAACAAAACTTAGAAAACGCATAGAGCTCCGCCAAGATATGCAGCGGGAAATCGAAGCGGAAAAAAAGAAAGATTTAGAAGCACTCCTCCTATTTGCCCGCGAAAATGGCAGTCCAGAAATATGGGTGCCGACACTCACTAACTTGCTTGAACGCCGCGCCAATGTTCGGGAAAGACTCGAAACGAATCAACAGCAGCTTTACGCAACCCGCGCTCACATAGCCTATCTACATGAACAATTAGAACTGTTACCGGAACAGACGAAACTATCAGAAACCACCTCTCACGACCCTATTTGGCTTTTTCAACGGGAAAAACTCTTCAACCTTGAATCCCAGCGTGTTGCAGATGCAGAAAGAATTGGTAAGACAGCATCAGAGTTGAAAGGTCTTGATGCACAAATTGCCGCAATCCGCGAAAAAAACGAGCAAATCCCCCCCACGACTACCACGATTACCTCCGGCCCCTCCGCTCATTATACCTATATAAAGAATCAATTGCTGACATTTGTTCCAAGCCTCTCAAAGTATGAAAATACTGCTGAACGCCTCAACAAGGAACTCAGTACGTTGGAAACAGAATTAGCACAAGTGCTGGAACAAATCCCGGAAAACCAAATGATCCTCACGGAAATGGTGGCCAAGATTCAGAAAACCAATGCGCTTGCTGAAGAGATTGCGAAACGTTTACTTGAAGTTGAAATATTATATGCTGAATCCAAGTTAACCGCCCCTCGGAACCAGAGGGGTGGTATTGAAATCATCGATCGCGCCGTCCCAAGAAAGATCCCTATCAGTCCTCGGTTGAAATTTGTTTTGCTCATTGCGGGGATCACAGGTGTATCTTTAGGTATCACGATTGCGCTGTTTACCGAATACTTGGGTGGAAGTACTAAGAATCCAACGGACTAAATACCTTGTCCTGAAGCGTTTGTAATCTCAATTTTCAGGTTCTGAAACCTAAATTGGCAGAAGAATGAAAAAAAAATGTCAATTTTTCTTATAATGTAGTATAATATATAGTATGTCTAATGTGCAGCGTTACTTGTTCGTTGCCATTGTGAGGATATTCATAAATTAAATATTTTTGGCTGGAGTCCTAGGGCGAGACAATTCTGTTGTCCGTTTTTTATTGTCTTTAGGGAAGCAGTAGCAGTCGAAACCCTCCTCATATCAGGGACACATTTATCTTGCATAGCATTCTGTAGGACAAATTTTGGGGTGCGTGGAGCGATTTGCAGATCGCGACTCACCTTTAATTACAATTAAAAGAGCGAAAAAATCGAAATTGAAATGGCACTGATAATTAAACTTGAAAAATATATGGCATTTGTGGTATGATTATGAAAAATTACTACCCCAATGCATGCGTTTTTTCTGTTAAAGACTTGACAGAAAATTGGTTCAGTGCTATTTTAAATGCCAAGAACAGTTTTGTGGAGTTTTACCACATATTTCTTGTGTTGAGAATTCCCGCAAAACAAACCCTTAATTTGTTGGAAGGAGACTCGCTTTTATGTCTTTCGCGTGATATTTCCGATTTTCGGGCGCGAGTTTGGCAGTAACTGAAAAGTAACGAAATTGAAGTGGTATTGGTTTCAATAACGAAATTTTGGAACTTTCCGTTTACAGGTAAAGCAGTTTTCATCCATTTTTAAGGTTTTTTGTCGGAGACCGGGGTAGGAGGAGCGAAAAGTGAATATTCATGTCGCAGTTCCGTTGCCCAAATATCCGATTCATTATTTCCAAGGAGGAAAAACAGAATAATGAACAGGCTAAAACAATCAATTGATGTTTTACTTGTAGCGACCTGTATCCT
>JAPPBX010000079.1 GCA_026702755.1 Candidatus Poribacteria bacterium
TGAAGGATACCCAGTATCCTGACTTTTGGCAACTATTATTTATGAAACACCCTCATTTAAATAGATGAATACGTTTTCACGTTTAAGCTTATTTACGCTCGTCTGTCTCGGCTTGATACTTGTCGGTAATGCTGCTGACGTGCACGCCCAAGCAGCAGACGAAGTGACTCTAGAGGTTTCAAGTGCCGACAAGGTTTATGATGTAGGTGCCCCGGTGGAGGTAACATTTGCTGCCGCGAAGAATGCCCTTCCAGAAAGTGGTGTCACACTAACTATTACAAGTTCGGCAAATGTGTCGGAGGTTCCTTCTAGTGCCGTAACTGCATTGGGTAGAGTAACAGTGAAGGGTACAGCCAAATCCCCTGGTGCAGGTTATATTGAAGCAGTATGGCGCTTCGGGCAGACGACAAAGGTTGCTAGGGCTCGGTTCACTATAAGACAGGTTGGCCATAGTCCTGCCCTAATTGTTGTGAATTCGCCTTCCAATAAGTCCAAGATAAAAATTGGTGATACCTTCACGCAGACAATTACGATCGAAAATAGGGATAATACACCTCCCCGCTATCCAACTTTGCCTTTGTCTGCGTGGCAAATGGATGTTGTCTACAACCCTCTTATACTCGAAGTCATTGATGTCACAGAGGGTGGTTTTTTGGAGAGTGACGGTGTAAATGCTGTGTATGATAAGGTGACATCGTCCGGTAAAATCAGCGTCAGTCAAGCTCGAGCTGGACAAATGGCGAATGCCTCTCCTCCACCTTCTAATGTAGCAAAAGCTCCCTCTCCTACTGGTATCTCTCTGGCTCCTGGGGACAAAGGGGAATTGCTAACGATCACGTTTAAGGTGCTGGCGGTTGCTGAGGAAGCATTAGGAATACACAATGTCCGACTCCAAAGTGATGAAGATGAGGATAAGAACGGAACACCTGATCGGATATCCTACTCTATTCTCGTTAGCGACGTTATTGTCACTACGCATCAGTCTTCCGCAAAAGAGGATGTGAATCAAGATGGAGAAGTGAATATCCTTGATTTGGTTATGGTAGCTGGAAGTATCGGGGCAGTTCCATCCAATCCGCGCGCGGATGTCAACGGCGATGGGTTTGTCAATACCCTTGATCTCATCAAAATTTACATGAGTGAGCATTGGGCAAAAAGTGTGACTATCAGCGAGGTTGGGGAAGATAATGAGCCTGCACTTACTGCGCCTCCTGTGAGTCGTAATGTGGATTCGGCTACCATTCAATCCTGGATTGACCTTGCACAGGTTGAAGACGACGGTTCCGCTATTTTCGATCTCGGCATCGCGAATCTTGAAGCACTTCTTGCTTCCAGAATTCCCGGCGAGACGCGGCTCCTGTTGAACTATCCGAATCCGTTCAATCCTGAAACGTGGATTCCGTATCAGTTGGCAGAGGCGACGGATGTCACAGTGACGATCCATGCCATGAACGGTTCTCTGATTCGGACGCTTGCGTTAGGGCATCAGGCTGCAGGGGTATACCAAAGCAAGAGCCAAGCGGCGTATTGGGATGGTCGTAATGAATTAGGTGAGCAGGTAGCAAGTGGTCTCTACTTCTACACGCTCACAGCAGGTAACTTCAGTGCGACTGGCAAAATGCTGGTTCGGAAGTAAGTTTCATAACGTATGGGGTGGATTTACAAATCTGCCCCGCATTTTCATTGAATCTGTTGTATTGTGAACTATCGCAAACCATATAGAACACTCCTTACAACGGCAATTGATGCGTGCCTACTTGTGGTCCGTGTCAATTGCTTTTTATTTTTTCAAGTGAACAAGGGTAACTATGTGCTTGTCCAAATTCATTCCTAACGTGAGTTTGAAAAATAAATGCCTATTTTTGTATAAGAGAACCCTTTTAGTATAATTAAGTTATCAACATTCTTCAGTCAATAGGAATTCTCTTTACACTTTTACACTCAAGAAAGCTTAGGTATTTATTAAACCCACGTTAATTATAGGATCCACCATAAGGAATAAATAGATGAAAAAGCGAATGTTTTTCTGTTCTTTTATTTTTGCAATGTCTGTTTTTCACTTTTCAGTTCCGAATGTTATTTTTGGACAATCGTTTGCTGAACAAGTATTTCACAAGCATCGTGCAACGGTTCTGGACGAAAAGATTCAACCTTTTCTTCCAGATGTCCTACGTGGTTTTAGAAAACCAGAAATTCAAAGTGCTGTAGATCGTCCTTTTATTGTGGTTGTTTTAAACAATCCCGGTTTCATAACAGCAGTTGATCCGGAGGTAGACTATAGATTTATAGGACTTCTGACTATAAATAGTGAACTCCGAGCATTGTTCAGGGATGAACAATTTTACAATGTGCTTAAGGACTCCGATGAGATTGATAAACTTGTAACTTTAATTGAGGAATCAGGACCTGCACAACCAATACAACAACCCAACTCAGACTGTGAGCCGCCTCAGCGGGAACAGTCAAAACGAATGAGACTGGCAATAGTGTCAGAGCCTGATCAGAAGAGTGAACCTGACAAATCCCTTGACCTTATCGTCGTGGTGCTGGATCAATATAATGCTGGACTTCCCGGAGAGGTTGTCACGTTTGTTGTACCGAAAGGTAAAGGGACGTTCCCAGAATCAAAAGAAGTATTGATTAAAAAAACAACTAATGATATCGGTATAGCCAAGGCGACCCTCAGCCTCACGAATGTGGAGCCGAATGAAAAAATAAAGGTGGTGGCATTTGTTATTGGGGGAGGAGAAGCAACATTGTCGGAGGAGTTTAATGTTACTGCCCCCGGTGCAGCGTCGGCACCTTCTATACATGCAGCAGTACAAAAAGATATTTCTGTTGAAGATGTTCAGGGGCTGCTAACGCAAGTCAAGGCACTTCCGGAAACTACTCAAGCAGATCCTGTTTATCAGCGCGATATTGCTATGCTTGAGCAGCTGTTGGCAACCTTAAGACAGCCGCAAGTTGTTTCAAAGCAAACCGCACTCCTGCCGAATTATCCGAACCCGTTCAACCCAGAGACGTGGATACCGTATCAATTGTCAGAAGCATCGGAAGTCACCGTGTCTATCTATTCGGTGAACGGTAATCTAATTCGGATGCTGGCGTTAGGGCATCAGCCGGCAGGTATCTACCAAAGCAAGAGTCGTGCGGTGTATTGGGATGGTCGTAACGAGTATGGTGAGCGGGTCGCGAGTGGCCTCTACTTTTACACGCTGACTGCGGGTGATTTCACTGCCACGCGAAAAATGTTGATACGGAAGTAATTTCCATACAGAAAAAGGAGAATTTTTATGAAAATGAACAGATGTTTTGGGATGTTAACAACTTTGATAGTCTTGCTAATCTGTAGCACACCGGTCGTTACCGACGCGCAGCTGTTTGACGGAGAACGCGAAGGTTTGCTCTTGGGCATTGGCCTTGGATACGCAGCAATAGCAAGTGGCGGCGATATTGAAGGTTCGGCTACAGGAGTGGCAGGGTCTGGCAAACTCGGTTATGGCTTGTCTGATCAGCTGACGATCTATTTTTCATCAACTGTTCCAAGCGTTATACCCAGTCTTGGTTTTATGTATTTCACTGACCGGAACTCGGATTATTACCTCCATGGCGGTCTCGGGTATACGAGTGCTGACGAGGATAGTCTTCTTTCAATATCAGGTGGAATCGGTTACGAGTTGCGCGATCATGTGTCTCTTGAGTTAGGGCTGGGGTACATTAGGTATACTGATACCTATACCAGTGCATGGAATCCTTGGACAGGTGTGACGATCAATGAAACATCTCATAGTAATATTATTACCATAGCAGCTACTTTTAACGTCCATTTCTATTAGGCTCCTTGACGGTGTTGCCCAACTAATGAATATATTATACCGTTTCTGAAAATAGATAGCATATCTGACTTTTCTGAAGGGGTGCACGGTAGCGCAAACTAACTGTTTATGCTACATGCACATTGGAAGATATTCAATTAGAAATGGTATAAGTATGATGATGCTGAGGAAGATTCCCGAGTGTTGCGCGGTGGCTTTTGGCTTGATACTACCCGGTTTATGCGGGTTTCTGCGCGCGGATGGTCCACGCTGTCGTTTACAAGTGCTTACATCGGTTTTCGTTGTGTGCAGGGTATGAGTCCTTAAACGCGATTGCAAGCCGCGTCTACCAATTTTCCCATGAGCCCTACGTACTGCGCGCCGCTGACGAGGTTTGAAACCTCACCAGCGAAGATGTTGCGTAAGTCCTATGTCTGTGTCAACAACTAAAATTACCTACGCTAAAAATTGATGTTGTGTAAGTCCTAATTTTTTAACAAAAACTCTATAAGGAGAAACTAAGATGAACAGGAGAGATATTAACCGGTACAAGTTGGCTTGGATCGGTGCAATGTTGTTATTGGGTTTAGGGGTGTATTCATGTGGTAGAGAAATGCCCACCATACCGACGGCTGAAGTGGTTGAGATTGATCCAAATGATGCGAATGCTCTCTCAAGTGCTCTTATCATAGATAATGCTCAGGAGATAGATGGTACGCCGCCATCGCCATCAGATACTCCTACTGCCCCTCGGATTGAAGGAAATGTTGAGGAGTTAATCTCTTCAAATGGCAGTACCTTTCTCCTACCGTTCCGATACTCGGCAGCTAACAAACTGGCAGGGTATTATGTCTGGATACGAGGATCTGATAGGCACTTTGATGTGCCTTATACAGAGTTATCCCCGGCCATTGTCCAGGGCAACGCCGGGGCACCTGGGGCACCTGCTGCCCCTTCAGCAGCCAATGGTAATCTCATTATCCCCATTGGTCTTCCGCAAAACCTCGGGATAGGTCAATTTGAAGTGATTTACGGGGTCTATGATGACATTGGACAAATCAGTAACTTCATAGAGACTCGGATAGGATTGGTTAAGGTTGGAACGGGAGCACTCCAAGTTTCGCTCGCGTGGGACAGCACACCAGATATTGATCTTTGGATAACCGATCCGTCCGGTATTGAGATCTATTATCGTCATAAATCTTCTCCTACAGGCGGCGAGCTGGATCTGGATGATAGGGATGGTTTCGGCCCAGAGAACATATATTGGACGCAAGACGCACCAGACGGAGTCTATAAGATTGAAGTCGATTATTATCATGGCAGTGGAAAGGACGGTCAACCTGGGGGCACTGGACCTACAGATTACACTGTCACTATAAACGGGCTGGGATCTCATCGGGTGTTCGTGGGTTCTCTGAATACTCATGGAGATAGAGACTTGGTTGTTGAAATAGTAAAGCAAGGAAGCAGTCTAACCTTCCATTAGTATTTTCGGTGGTCTGTTCAGGGACATTCAGTTTTCGTGTATTTTCCAATTATATTTCTAATGAGTGCACGACACGAAGACCCGATTTACAGATTTTGGAAAATTGAAAACGGGTGTCTCTAATGGCTGGCTCAATTGTGGCTCATGCTTGACATAAGTCTAATTCACGCCAAGGAGAATTCTTTTATGCCCCTTTTTTTTCTTATATCACAAGGTTGTAAGGTTACCGTCAAAACGGCTTTCGGCATAATGATCCTTTTTTTTTTCTTTTTTACTTTGGCGGGGCCGGTCGATGCGTTTCAAACAGTTTTGGTGCGGACGACTGACGGAAACGTCTACCAAATCCGATTTCTTAATAACAATCCTCTCAATTCATATCAGAGAGGCAACTTTATAGACGACTTTTCCATTTACAATCAAACAGGAGACGTAGAGTTGTGTCCGGGACCTGACGATCCGGTGGTATGGGAACTCTACACGGCAGCACGCGTTTTAGCAAAAACACGGCGTAGCACACCCGTCTATAACACAGATACACTCGCCGAGGCTTTGGCCCAAGCTGTGGTAGATCAAGAATTATTACCAGTGACGGCAGCTGAAAAACTGGTAGTCGGAGAAATTGTTGGACATATCACAAGCGAAATACAAAGCCATACATTTCTGAAAAGTCTCAGGATAATCCCTAAGAGTGGTCCGATAGCATTTATCGCCTTACCTGCGAATTTGATTGCAAAGATTGGAAAGACAGAGATCCGAATGCGAAAACTGCTTTATGCGTTTTGGATCGCTTCGACACATGCCAATACTGCGATAGTCCTACAGAAAGTTGCCAATCAAGAAGCCAAAAAGTTATGGGATGCCATCAATGCTGGCAATGTTGTTGACATTTTAGGCGGTGATCTTGATGTAGACATGGAATCGGGTGAAGTTTCAGGTGGCATGAGCATAGATGGGCCTTTACGTCTAAGACTGATGGCAGGAGTTTATCAAGAAAATGCTGAGCGTGCAGCAGAATTAGGGACTGACTTGGAAAGTGATAATGCGTGGCACAGTTGGTTGCTGGGTTTCACAGGGATTGGTGGTATACTGGAGTTGATCGCTGCTCCTTTTGATGCTCACCGATTAAAGGGTGCGCTTGAGGAGTTGGAGACTTCATCAGGCGAAAGACTTGCGGATAAGATTGAAGAAAACATAGAGGACCTATACGAATCAGCTGCATTTCAACTAAATTGGCATGGATTTTGTTCGCCTGACTTGCGACTCGGTGCGTCGTACTTTGATGTGTATGAAGGTCACGATCTTATCTACACCTTGGCTCTGGATTCTCCACCGGATGGCGTTGCGATGATCACGATAAGCAGCGATAATCCCGATGCGACGGTTTCTCCTGCTATGCTGACGTTTACCGCCAGCGACTGGTACAAACCCAAAACGGTGAGACTGTTGACGATCGAAGATGCTGATACTGTAAATGAGCGGGTATACCTGACGCACACAGCAACGGGCTACGGTGAGATTCTTCCTCAAGGCACTTCGTTTCTGATCATTGATCGCAAGGGTAACGAGGCACCGAAGTTAGTGAAGACGATTGATTCTCTGATCCTGTCGTTGGGTGATGAGTTGAGGTTAGACATCGCCGATTACTTCCAAGATCCAGAGGGAGGTGAACTCAGGTATTCGCACTCAGTGATGGGTCAGAACTTCGACGTGTTAAGGGTCCAGCGAGATGCGGTAGGTTCCTGGATAACGATTCGTCCTCAGAAGGTAGGGAGTACGAGGTTGCACATCTGGTCGATAGATCCGGCGGGCTTGAAAACTGGGCTGGCTTTTCCTGTCACGGTCACCGATCCCCAAAACCGTCCACCTATGGCGGTTGATCCAATCCCTGATCAAACACTGAGGGTTGATGATCCTGCCACACCACTGGACTTATCCACCTACTTTCTTGATCCAAATGGCAAAACGCTCACTTACACAACAGAACTGAGTAATCCAGGTCCGGTGCTGCCACAGGTCATCGGTTCGGAGCTCACGATTTCAGCTTGGAACGTCGGCAGCACCGAGGTAACAGTCAAAGCGACAAATACCAACGACTTATTCATCACACAGACCTTTACCGTCACTGTCACTGCTGAGGATACTGGAGATCCATCACCGGAGCCAGTTACGCAATCTTTTGATCTCGCGATTGAATCTTTGATAATCAGCAAGGATATCTTGGCTCCCGATGAACCCTTCACTTTATCTATCGAAATCTACAACAAGGGACCCGGCGATTCTCCGGGGCCCGCCTTATCGTATTATCATTCGTCTATTCAAGGACTTGCCATAGGAGATCGTCCCCAATTGCAAGGAACAGTGTTGTTGGATCCACTCAAGGCTGGCGAGCGCATCACAAAGATAATTCCGTTAAAGGCACCCTCAACGCCGAGAACCTATTATTATGGTGCCTGGTTGGCAGCGAATTACGGCGATACGGATATTTATAACGATGTTGCTACCGAAGTCGGTGTCATTGTCAGCGACACAGTGAATGCAAGAGTCCAGTTGATATACTGGACCGAGGACAGTAAAATCTACCGGAGTAAGTTAGATGGAACCCAGCGCAAAGTTATCCTTGTGAGGAAAGGTATGCGGTTAGGTCGGCTTGCCCTGGATGTGTTAGGTGGTAAGATGTACTGGACCGAGTTTCCTATCTCTGGGGGGTCGACTACGCTCAAGTGCTCCAATTTGGATGGTTCGGGAATTGAAAATGTCGTCGTAAATATAGGTGCTTTGACAGACCTTTTTTTAGATACATCAAACAGCATGGTGTATTGGGCTGTGATCGTTGGAAGGTTTGAAGGCAACAAGATTCGACGCTCAAATCTGGATGGCTCCCAAGTTGAAGACTTGGTTACTAACTTTAACCTCGGGAGCATTGGGCAGTTTGAATTATTGGAAAGTTTCGCTGTGGATGTATCGGGCAGCAAGATGTACTGGACCGAGGCCGCGTACAAGATACGAGCGAATAACACTATCCAGATTATCGCCGCTGGTAAGATTCGACGCTCAAATCTGGATGGCTCCCAAGTTGAAAACCTGGTTACGGGTCTTTCCTCCAGGGCTATCGCGCTGGATATATTAGCAGGCAAGATGTACTGGATTAATAATCATACCAGCAAGATTCAGCGGTCCAACCTTGATGGTTCTCAGATTGAAGATTTGGTGAGTGCCCCGAATATGGAAACTCATTTTAACCTTTCACTTGATGTATCAGATGGCAAAATGTACTGGGGTAGTACTCACATCGTTTTGCGTGCCAATTTGGATGGTACTGAGGCTGAAATTCTATACGAAGTTGCTGATCCGCTCGATAACATCATTGGCGATATCGTTTTCGCTGCTCTACCAGGGAATATGACGCACGCTGCGCCGTCAACAGCACACAGAATATTAACAGCTATCCATCCAAAAGAAACGTTCCTGCTGCCAAACTACCCGAACCCTTTCAACCCAGAGACATGGATACCTTATCAGTTGTCAGAGTCTACGGATGTCACCCTGTCGATCTATTCTGTGGATGGGAACTTGGTTCGGACGCTGGACTTAGGGCATCAGGCTGCAGGTATCTACCAAAGTAAAAGCCGTGCAGCGTATTGGGATGGTCGCAACCAGTTCGGTGAACCCGTGGCGAGTGGTCTTTATTTTTATACCTTGATTGCCGGTGATTTCACCGCCACGCGAAAGATGTTAATAAGGAAGTAAACCGCCAAAGTGGAAAAAGAAAGAAGGATGGAGGCATTGGAAGAGAGTGTTCCTTCCATTCTTCTGTTATTTTCTTGCCTGTTAGGGGGATACACTTTTCGCACAACGGAACCCGAGGGCACCGATACCGGCATAAGCGGGACTTGTCCCGTGGCGATTTGAGGCACGCAACCACTCAGGTTCACTGTTCCATCCGCCACCACGCAGGACGCGGAAATCTACAATGTTTTCAAAATTGTTGACGATCTCTTCAACGTTATTCGCACCTGCAGTGGGATTCCGATCGGGAGAGTTGGCATAGAAGTCGGCTTGGTATTCGTCAAGGCACCACTCCCACACGTTACCTGCGATGTCATGCACACCGTAGTCGTTTGAAGGATATTCGCCGATAGGGGTTGTCTCGCCAAGATGTTTACCGTAGTTTGCTCTATTGAGATTAATGCCGTTGCCCCACGGGTATTGTTTTCTTTGTAATCCACCGCGTGCCGCTTTCTCCCATTCTGCTTCTGTCGGTAAACGCTTGTCTACCCAAACTGCGTAAGCCATCGCCGCGTACCAACTTACATAGCGAACGGGATGGTCCCGTTCTCCAAGCGGAAAGTTATTCCCATTCCAGTCTTGTAGGTAATTGGCATCGCGAAATTTTCCATCGATGCGGTCTTTTTGCCACGCGGGGTTCGCAAGGAGAAAATCCTTAAATTCTCCGTTGGTTACCTCATTTGCGTCTATGTAAAACGCGTCGAGGTGAACTTTGTGCACCGGCTGTTCGTCGTTATCAGCGTTCCCGTCGTTGCTGCCCATCTGGAATTCGCCTTCTGGGATCAAGACCATTCCCTCTGGAATAATAGGTTCGGGTTCCGGGATAATTTCCGGTTCGGGTTCGGGGGACAAATCAGTCGTTGCAGAGGTAGGTGTTGCGACGGTATAGGTAAGTGTTTGAACCCCATCCGTCCACGTAATTGTTAGTGCGAGTGGACCCGGTGTGAACGGACCGGAGATCGTAATCGTTGCACCTAATTGTTTTAAGACACCTACGTTCACTGACACGTTGCTGGGAACACCATCGAAAGTAACAGTAATAATTCCGTTGGCATTGATAGTACTTCCATTTGATGGTTCCGTACTCACCAGTGCGATTGCGTCAACCTCATTATCTTCTTCACGCTGTCCGCAACTTACTATATGAACAACGAATAAACATATAAGTGCAAGACCGGACAGTTTAAATAAAATTCTCATCAATTATTCCTTTGTACCAACGGATCCTCTTTCTGTAGGAGCGAGCTGTGCTCGCGGTTCTTTACGTAGAGACAAGCCAGTTGTTCCCAACATCAATAAACCTCCAAATAGTTGTCCGTTTCCCACTGGCTGATGCTCCAATGGTAGTTTCGCCATTCCTCGCGTTTGACCTGAATGTAGTAGTCCGCGTACTCGTTCCCAAGCGCGTTTTTGATGACTTCGTCTTCTTCAAGCGCGTCTACGGCTTCGCTGAGTGTCGTCGGCAAGGCACCAATACCCCGTTGCTGCAATTCATCTTCCGGGACCTCGTAAAGGTTGTCCTCGTTTTGCACGCCGGGATCCATCTGATTTTCGATGCCGTCTAATCCGGCTGCAAGCAGTACTGTCGCTGCGAGATAAGGATTCGCTGCACCATCACTTAATCGATTTTCGATGCGTCCCGGTGCTGGGATTCGGATCATCTGCGTCCGATTGTTGGCACCGTAGGTGACGTAAACGGGTGCCCATGATGAACCGGAACGCGGTGGTCTACGCACTAAACGTTTGTAGCTATTCACAAGCGGATTCGTGACCGCCGTGACCGCTTTCGCATGTTTTAGAACGCCACCTGTAAACCAGTAAGCAAGTTGGGATAAGCCGTTTTTATCGTTCTCATCAAGGAATAGGTTCGTCTGATTTGCCGTATCCCAGAGGCTCATGTGAAAATGTGCGCCGTTACCCGTCAGGTTGGTGAACGGCTTCGGCATGAATGTTGCCAGTAATCCTCGCTCCTCAGCGATCGTTTTAACCATCCACTTGAAAAAGGTATGCCGATCGGCTGTTGTGAGCGCGTCCGAATAGGTCCAGTTCGTCTCAAACTGACACGTCCCATCTTCGTGGTCGTTTGCGTAGGGTTCCCACTCCAATTCTTGCATATATTTAATGAGGGTTGTCATCATGTCAAGATTACGGTGCAACGCTCTTAGATCGTAACACGGTTTATCTAAAGTATCGAGTTTATCCCATGGTGTGTATTGCCCTGTCTCGTCCTGCTTCAAAAGCATGAATTCCGCCTCAATACCGACATTGAAGACGTAACCCATTTCCCTTGTTTTTTCTAATTGCTGTCGTAGAATTGTCCTCGGACAGTAGTGCCACGATTTACCTTCAACGAACATATCCCCCGCTACCCACGCTAAGTTTTTCCGCCATGGGACGATTGTCAATGAATTAAAATCGGGGATGCTCGCCATCTCCGGATCGTGTGGGTATTGCCCTATCTCACCTGCGGCAAAACCGCCAAAACCCGCGCCCTCTTCTGCCATGTCCTCAAGATGTGTGGATGGGATAACCTTTCCTTTCGGGGTCCCGCTCATTTCTACAAAAGAGCAGAGAAAAAATTCAATCCCGTTTTCTTCGACGAAACGTTCTACTTGGTCTATGGTCATGAAATGTTCTCCAATCTAAAAATGCTAACGCCAAAATACAAAGACATGATAACATTATAACTGAAGTCCTGAAAATTTCAACGCCTAAGTTTGGGATGAAAGGAAAAACAATGGAGTTCTTCTCTCGCTTCTATACAAAGTGTTCGCTTTTGATCGGTGTGTTAATTGTTATCTATCTGTTACCGATTTGGTTGTTCCCCTATTTTCCGACGCAAGACGGTGTGAGTCACGTCTATAACTCCCAAATCCTAACAGAATACAGCAACCCCGAATATGAATTTCGTGATTATTACGAGATTAACTGGTATCCTTTTCCAAACTGGCTCTCGCATTTTTCGTTGGCGATGTTAATGTTCGTCTTTCCGCCGCTTATCTCCGAGAAAATCTTTCTGAGTCTCTATGTTATCCTATTCCCGCTCGCAATCCACTATTTCCTTAACGCTGTCCAGCGCGGACGATATGCGCTCGTCATACTTAGTTTTACCTTTATCTACAATTACCTCTTCCTCATGGGGTTCTACAATTTTGCTGTCAGTGTCCCTCTCTTTTTACTCGCACTCGGCTACTGGTGGAAACACAAGGACGAGATGAACAGAAAACGGATCGTTCTACTCAATCTGCTCATCATTATCACCTATTTCGCACACCTCATCTCTTACGCCTTCATCTTGTTTTCTATCGCTTTGCTGGCACTGTTCCATTTCAGACGAGACTTCAAACGGATCCTCATTACAGGCTGCTATCTCCTACCCGCAGCCCTACTTCTTATTGCCTACCTTCCTACTTCGGACCTATTGGCAGGCGAACCGCCTGAGTTTGGACTCGGACGGGTCGGAGAACTCTTTGTCAACTTGATCGGTATGCACGTGCTGGTCTCTTACACCGAGGCTCCGAGTTGGCTTTCTGCTGCTGTATCTGCTTTTTTGATCTTTCTCAGTGTTGTAACAATCTGGCGAAACAGGAGGGAGATGGCAGCAGCGCATACTGGACAGAAAGCGTTTCTATGTCTTACTGGTGTGCTTTTCGGACTCTATTTTATCCTACCAAACTCTATCGGTCCGGGTGGTTGGGTCAATGATAGGATTGCGATTTTAGCCACCCTCGTTTTATGTGCGTGGTTCCGTGGATTTGATAAGCAACAGTGGCAACGTGTATTCACGGCGGTCGTCACGTTTTTCGCACTCATTAATATCGTTTATGTTGGCGTTCTCTTCAGAAATCTCAACGCTGAGATAAGCGAGTTTAACGCTTTTGTGCAGCGTGTTGAGAAGAATAAGGTTATCCTCCCGCTTCACTTCGATCCGAGGGGCAGTTCCGAACGCGTCGGTATCTTTGTCAATGCGGCGAATTACTACTGCCTTGACAACGGCTGCATCAACCTCGGTAACTATGAGATACAGTTTGACTATTTTCCGGTCCGATTCAACGCAGATTTTGAAACACCATTAGCAGAGAAAGAATGGGTGCAAGTTGTGCACTGGCAACCGGAGAGGATTGATCTCTGCGATTACGCTGACAATGTGGATTATCTGTTGTTGTGGGATACTCCGGACGAATCTATCGTCGCTGATGCGATTGAGAGGTGTTATACCCTGATTGCATCTGAGGGGAAGTTGAAACTTTTTAAGGGTAAGCGATAACACCACGGGGAATGGCTATCGGCTATCAGCCATCAGTGAAGCGTGTAGCAGTTTCATTCGTTTTCAAAACCCCCAGCGATCTCTGGCTGAGGGTTGATGACTGACGGCTATTCTCGGTAGGGGGCGTACCCTCCGAATCGCGACTTTTAACTTCAATATTGTCCCTTAAACGTGAGCGTCGCGATGGTGTGTGTATAGTTGAGAAAGTCAAGCAGTGGGTCTTCTTCATTGGTGCGGTTTCGGGTTATCTGGTAATCGGCGTTGAGTGTTAGATACGGATTAAATTGCCAGTTCACCTGCACATTCGCGCCTATCTGTGTATCCCGACGGTTTATTGGATTTTCTGGGATGTCTCCCGTTTCGTCGAGCGTCTGTCTGCCTTCAAACTGGACCCACAGTCTGGAGAGCCGGAGTCGCAACCAACGTCCGGTATCAAATCGATAAAAGGAACTCGCTGCGACCTCGGTGCTGACGAAGTTGAAGAAATCAACGTTGGAACGATTCAGGAATAGGTTAATCTCTTCCTGAAACATGAGTCCTTCTGTTGCTACTTGTATGAGTTTCGCTGAGCCGATATGTCGCCAGTCTTTTCGGCGTTCATTGTCGTCCAGTCCTGTCACACCTAAAATGAGATTGTTCAAATTGGTTTGGTAGCTGCCATGCTCTATCCCGTATTCCAGTTTACCGAGTATCTGTTTGAGAAGTCCAAATTCCACGCGCGATGTCATCTTATGGCTGGTGGAACCGATAAGCAGGAAATCCTCTCTACGCGTATTTTCATCGTCAAATCGGTGTAACCGCAGATTGTATTCTAACACGCGTCCAAAGCGGAGTCCGAGTTGCCGTTCGGTGTTGTTGTAGACATTCGAGGTGCGCACGAAACGTTGGAATCGATGTGAAGCCAAAAGTGGCGGTAGATTTGAGATGGGCTGAAAACTCAGTTCAGTTGAGAGGATGTCACTGAACGCGTCGAATTCGTTGAGTTTTCCCTCCGCACCGGTATAGTTTTCAACTTGGGGGACGTACTGCAGTTTGAGTCTAAGTTCATCGGTTACTGGTAAATCCCCGCTCAGGTCAACGCCAAAGCGGTTAATCATACCAGCAAGCTGTGGGTCTTCTTCTCCAGCGAGGCTGCTCGTATACGGATCTACACTCAAACCGAGTTCAATATGATTATTGAATGTATTAGAGAAGTGGGCGTTAAGTGCGAGTTCTGCGGATTCTGTTTCAGACGTTTCAGACTTTCTTTCCAAGAGGTCTTGTCCGAATTCGGGTTGAAACTGCGCGGACACGCTACTTACACCCAGTTCTATAAAGATAAAGAAGCATGTCACCAAAGAGATGGTTACTGTTTTCATTGTTTTTTGCAGATGTTGTTAGACGGGGTTGAATATGATTCAGACGGTGCCCCGGTTTGTCCTTTAATCGTTGTGTTTTTCCGTACGCGTGTAGGTATCCTTAAGAATCATTCCGTTCTCAAGTTTGACCAGCCATGTATGCCGATTGACAGAACAGTCACCCGTTACCGGGTTACACTGTAAAAAGAAGCCGATCACTCCGGCGGGGGTAAGTTTCTCTGTCAGGATTTCTACTGCAAGTTCATAAAGTTCTATATCTGTCAGTTTTTGAACCTTTTTTGGTGGTAATTTTCTCTCTCCGGCAAGAACTGTCTTCGCGAGCATCTCGAATTTACGATCTGACTGACCGACCTCACGTGCGTTTTGAATCTTCTTGATTTCCTTGAGACCTGTTTCTCTATCGATTTTAGCGAGCCATTTATGCCGCTCAACCGTGTAATCGCCTGTACCCGGTTCGCACTGCCTGAGGAACCGAGATACTCCAGTCGGACCGAGTTTTTCCAAAAGTGTTTCAACACCGAGTTCAAAAAACTCAATATTCGTCATCTCCAGCATTTCTAATCTCCTGTAACCAGGTATAGGGGTTTTCAACACGAACTTGAAGTAGTGCCCTGACGCGGTTACTTGTCCTGATCAGCCTGTCATCCGTTGTGAGGAAGACATCAGCCTGGCTACTTTCTGCACAGGCAAGGTGCAAGGCATCAAACCACTTAAATCCCAAGACTTCAAGTTCTTGGCCTCTTATATTTTCGGTCGCACCTATCGAAATGTTTTGATACGCGCGATTCAACTGAATTCTCATGTAATCGCGTTGGATTTGGTTTGGAGTATTGTTGACCTCAAGGATCAAGACATCGCTCGTAATCCAGAAACATTGTTCTGTGAAACAGGACTTGAGAAGCGTCTGAATAGCTTCCGTTTCTCGGCGGATCCGAGTCTGCGTCTGATCATTAAACGGGCGACTTAAACAACACGTATCAAGATAAATTTTCCAGTTATAAAAAGGTGTTTTCACTCAGTTACTCTGATCTTTTGTCTTTATTCTATCATTCCAGCTTGTGGACTTGAGGCGGTCGCGTAGAGTTTCCGCGGTATCCGCCCTGCTAAAAACGCTGCTCTCCCTGCTTCGACCGCTTTTTTCATCGCCTCCGCCATCAGGACGGGGCGGTGTGCTTTCGCCACTGCTGTGTTGAGCAGGACGCCGTCGCACCCTAACTCCATCGCAATTGCTGCGTCTGAGGCAGTGCCGACACCAGCATCCACGATGAGCGGCACCTGTACAAGATCGCGAATAATCTGAATATTATACGGATTCCGAATCCCCATCCCTGAGCCGATGGGTGCACCCAAAGGCATTACGGCGGCGCACCCAATGTCTTCTAATTTCTTGCATGTAATCGGATCGTCGTTGCAATATGGAAGCACCGTGAAGCCGTCTTTCACAAGCGTTTCTGCTGCACTGAGGAGCTGCTCCACATCCGGGAACAGCGTCTCTTCATCACCGATAACTTCAACTTTGATGAGCGATGTCTCAAGTGCTTCTCGCGCGAGGTTCGCTGTTAGAATTGCGTCCTTTGCTGTGAAACAGCCAGCGGTATTAGGGAGGATCGTCATACCGCGTTCACGGAGGAGTGCGAACAGGTTCTCTCCAGATGAATCTGTGAATTTCACACGACGCATCGACACCGTCGCGATTTCGGCACCGCTCGCGGTAATGGCTTCCGTCATTATATGGAAGTTCGGATACCCTGCTGTCCCAATAAGCAGCCGTGATGCATAAATTTGGTCTGCGATTTTGAATTCTTTCATTTTGGGCTTCTTTTTACTTTAATGGTTGTCTGGTGGTCAACTATCAACCGTCCGTTACAAGAAGTTTTGATTCACCAAACCCCCTCTTGACTGACTGCTGATTGCTGACGACTGACGGCTATTCTTATTTTTTATACAGTGCTACGCCAACACGCTTAATTTGCTCAATCATTTCGGGGTTACGGATATTCTTAAAGATAGACAGATCAATGGTATAAGGCAGCAGCTGGTCGTCCAGATCGTTTGCGATCCGAGAGAGGATTGTATGTGTCAGTTCAGTGCTGCCGCGAAGCGTCAGGTCAATGTCGGATCCGTTTTTGTAGTCACCTCTGGCGCGGGACCCGTACAACACGGCTTCCTCTACTTGTGGATATCGGACAAAGACATCACGAATTTTCTGAAGGGTCTGATCGGACAAACCGTATTGCATTTTCAAGAGCTCCGTCCCTCTTTCAGTTGCTGCAACCGGACGAGTAATCTCTCAAATTCGGTGAAATAGGTAGTGCAGATAGCAGCAACAACTTGGGCTGCGGTTTCCTCATCATAGGTATGCGACGTTAGATTACGTTTGTCAACCATGTCCATCCAGACTTCTCCATTTTCGATCAACCCATTCCTAAAAGCGGCACGGGTTGTGTCGCGTGAACCGTACAAGTTCATTGCCCCTTGCGCCTCAAGGAAGTCCTTCAGAGTTTTCCAAGCCAGTTCGTGTGTGTATTCAAAACCTTGTATTAATCCTTGTGCTTCTAAATCTGAGAGTTCCCGTTGTTCCGCAAGTCTGACAGCCGCCTTTAATCGATTGAAAGCCCTTCCAAAACTATTTGCGCGTTGAATCCAACGAACCTCTTGGCTTTTCATAGTGCTTTGCCTACACATCTATCTCCATGTATTTTACAATTAGTATAGCAGCGTCAAAGTTTCTTTATCAAGTGGTTTTTCATCGTGGGATTTACAATGATTTGGACATTGTGCGGCAGCGTGGTTACATACCGGGCCCGACTTCCTACGTAAATTGGCGAAAATGCCAAAAACTGAATGACCTTAGTGAAGGAGTGGATTTTGTTTACGGCGGATGGATATAAGGTTAGGGGTCAGTGGCAGCACTCAGTACTTGCAGGGTTATTTAGTTCTCCCATAAGAACAAACGCTAAGTCGTGATATGTCCCTGTAGGAGCGAGCTGTGCTCGCGATCTTCCGCTTGAGTTATTACTTGATTTCTGAGGGAAAGTAGCGTATAATTCAATCGTGCCAATGCAATCCTTAAATACTGATAATGGAGAGAGAAAAAACGTGAACTACCGCGATATTTTACAAAACATTAGACTTGCCTTCCCTCAACCTACATCTGACCCGATACATGATTCCTACTTCGTGCATTCCATCATGCGTGCACTGGACCAAGTTGACGCGCTCAAAACACATCTGCCGATGCTCGGGAGTATCGTCTCTGGGGACTTTGAAAAAGCGCGGCAGACAGTGTTACCGGACGCTATGTCCTCGGTTGAGGATGTTACTGCTGAGCTCATTGATTATCTTCGGGGGATGACTATCTTCGGGCATCCTCGGACACAACAGAACGTTATCCCGCCGACGACAATTCCAAGTGTGATAGGCGTGCTGCTCGCTTCTCTCTACAATCCGAACATCAGTTGGGATGAGTATAGTCGCCTCGTGGCGTTGGCTGAAGTTGAAGTCGTCGCGATGACCACGAAGATGGTTGGATATGACGCGGAAAAGGCAGGTGGGGTGTTTACCTTTGGCGGCACTGGAACCACACTCTACGGGGTGAAACTCGGTTTAGAAAAGGCGTGCCCGGGGACGATGCAAAACGGGACCCCAGAAGAGGCAGTTGTGTTGGTATCAGATGCCGGACACTATTGTGCGACGAACATTGTCGGTTGGCTCGGCATGGGAACGAACAATCTGGTTACAATACCAACAACCGATGACAATGAAATCGACCTCGCCCAATTGGAACAGGCGGCTCGGGAAGCACTCACAAGTGGGAAAAAGATCGCTGCGATCATTGCGACATTGGGAACCACGGATGCCTTCGGATTGGACGATTTAGAGAGCATTGTGGCGTTACGCGATACACTCGTTGATGAGTTCCAACTCGACTACCGACCGCACGTTCACGCCGATGCGGTTATCGGATGGGCATGGTCGGTATTTAACGACTATGATCTTGAGGGGAACCCCTTAGAATTCCGCCCGCGTACCGTTCGGGCTTTGGCGGGCGCGTGCCGACGCATACGGCACCTATCCCTCGCGGATTCCGTCGGGATTGACTTTCATAAGACGGGCTTTACACCTTATATTTCCAGTCTCGTCCTCGTCAAAAATCGAGAGGACGTCAATTTAGTGAAGCGTCATCCGGAACAGATGCCGTACCTTTATCACTTCGGGGAACATCGCCCCGGCATGTATACCCTTGAAACCTCCAGGGCAGGAACGGGGCCCCTTGCAGCCCTTGCGAATCTCCGATTGTTCGGGGAACAAGGCTTGCAAGCCATCATCGGACACATCGTTGAAATGACACAACTCCTGCGGGAACACTTGGAAGGGCACGCGGGTACCACCGTGCTGAACCGAGACAACTTTGGAACCGTCACCCTTTTCCGTGCGTATCCGGAGGGAGTGGACACTTTCTCAATCAAACGACAGGAATTTGAGGATGCTACGTATCGCGAGAGTTTGCGAGCGCATAACGAATACAACCGCAAAATCTTTGACTACGTGCATTCAGAGGCGATGGAGGGTAGAGGCGTGGTCATTTCCACAACCGAATGCTATCGACAGACAACATACCAAGAACCGATCGTCGCGTTGAAATCATATATTCTATCTCCGTTTGTCGATGAAGCCGATGTGAAAACTGTTGTCGATAAGGTCTTGGAGGCGAGGGAGAAGGTTGGGTGTAATGTGAGTTGTTAGTTTGCGTTAATTTGTCTGAATCACGGATTATCACGGATGACGCAAATGTTCCCAACCCCCATACATCGTCGGAATGCCCAATGTATCAACCTCCCTGCACAGCGCGGATGATCTCGACTTCACTGTTCTCGCGAAGTTCCGTCTTCTGCCACTGCGTTTTCGGGATAACTTCCCGATCGACTGCGACAGCGATACCGGCTTGGGTCGGATTCAGGTCCAAGACGATGAGCAGATCGTGAACGTTTAGATTTGAACGGATCTCTTTGTCTTCGCCATTAACGCTTATTTTCATATTTTTCAAGTGTGGTTACGGCACACGGCGTGTGCCTACTACTTTAAAAATCGGTCTAACTGAAATGGGGCAATTATCTCTGAGGTTTTACCCGTCAGAATCAGTTTGGCTATTTCATAAGCCGTAATTGGTGTGAGTAAGATGCCGTTGCGATAGTGTCCTGTTGCGTATATCAGATTCTCAATGGGTGTTTTGCCGAGTATGGGGGCATTGTCCCTACTACCGGGACGTAAGCCCGTCCATGTCTCCAGAAGTGGCAGTTCGTAAATGCCCGGTACTGCTTCCCACGCACCACGGAGCAGCTCAAATGCGCCGCCAGCCGTTAAGCGTGTGTCAAACCCCATCTCCTCACTTGTTGCACCGACGATAAGTCTGCCATCGGTTCTCGGTACCAAATATACTGATGTCGGATACCTTGCCCTGACAGTGCGGATGACATTTTTAACCGTAATACCGGCTTCCATCTGTAATGCCAACATCTGTCCTTTCACAGGACGCACCGGCGGAACGATAGTGTTTGGCAATCCTTCAATCTGGGCGGACCAACATCCTGCTGCGAGAATGAGTGTATCTGCTGCCTGAAAGCCGTCTTGTGTTTGAACGCTAGTTGCGACTCCGTTTTCTATAACAATGCTTTCAATGGTGCTATTTTCATGCAGCACGCCTCCACAAGCCTGAAAGGAACGCTGGAGTGCTTTTACCATGAGTCGGTTATCAACTTGATGATCGGTCGCGCAACGGATGGCTGCAGTCACACGCGGCGAGAGAGCAGGCTCGATTTCACGTGCTGCGCGTCCCGTCAACCACTCGACATCTAATTCTAATTCTTGTTGTGAAGCGTGGAGATGCCGCAGTTGATGTGTATCATCAGGCTCTAATCCGACGATAAGGGTGCCTTCCACCCGATAACCGACGGACATCTCTGCATCGGTCTCTAATTCATGTACCCATTGCGGATAACGTTCCAAACTTTGGCAACCGAGTTTGAGCAGTTCCGGTTCTTCGTTGTGTGCTTCAGCGAGGGGCGCGAGCATCCCAGCGGCTGCCCAAGAGGCGGCGCGTCCGGCTTCAGCACGATCGTAAATGGTGACGGAGACTCCCGATTTCGCAAGCTGCCATCCGATACCAAGCCCAATCACACCGCCACCAATGATGAGAATCGTTTTATTTTTCACTATTCTCCATCTCTAAAAAAGCAAATTTTGGAAACACGACAATTTTTCGTTTTCGATTTAATCCACCGGCATGGCGTGTGCTGGGATTTCCACACCCTGTTCGCTCCAAAATTTGTATGCACCACGGTGTAGTGGAATAACAAACGCCTTTGGTCCGTTCTCTATCGTCATATCTGCCGCGGCTTGATTTGTCTGAAGCATCATCTGATGTCCTTCTGGTGCGTAAACATGCTTTAGAAGTTTATAGATGGTTTCCTCGCTCACCGCCTTGTTCGCGATAAGTACCGTCGGCATCAGGAGAGTTCTCACCGGTTCAACTTTGCCTTCATAAGCACCTTCTGGCAAAGACCCGGAGAGATAAAACGGGTACTTTTCATAGAAGCCGTACTTCTTCGCAACTACGTCGAGATCGATCATCCGAATGGATTTGATTGCTGTGAGTTGAATAACAGCGCTGTTTGGCACACTGACAAGCCATTGGAATGCAGCGACCTGTCCGTCTTGGAGTGCTTCGGCAGCGGCACTACCACCTTTGTAGATCGGCGTAAACTTGCCCCAGATGCCAGCGAGTCTTGATAAACGCTCTAACGTTTGAGCGGTGCCTGACCCACTTGCCCCAGAAGCGATTTTTTTACCGACAATATCCTCAAACTGATGAACATCGCTGTGTGCCAGCGTTGAGAACTGGTCATAAGCAATGAAAAGTAATGTCACCATACGAATATTGGTTTTCGCACCCTCTTCTGCGAAAATTTCTTTGCCGTGGTAGCCGAGATAGCTCTCAGAGGCAAAAACGACACCGAGTGCTTCCGTATCGTCATTTACACGCCGCGTGTTTTCGACTGAACCGGCGGAAGCACCGACAGATATTTTGAGATGCGGTTCCTGTTGGGTCAAGATACGACTAACACCCCCGGCAAATTGTGAAAAACTACCACCAATCACACCGCCTAAAATTGAAAGCCACTCCTTTTCCTGACGCGAGGCATCGGTTGTTTTCGCTTTTTCACTTGACTGCTTATCGCTACATCCGTAAAGGACAACCAGTACAGTTAGTATGAAAGCTGTGAATATAAATAATAAATTATGATGTACGCCTCTGTTCTTTGTAAACATAAGGTTTCCTTTTTCGTTTGTATATTGAATAGTTATTGCTCTTCGGTTATCGGTTGTCAGTTAACTTCTGTGGATGTTGCAATCTTCCTAATGATCACAAGCTGCTCTTTATTTAACCGATAGCTGATAACTGATGACTATAAGAATACCAAATATTTTCTTGTATTTCAAGGGTTTTCTGGCTTGGGTAGAAGCCCAATTTCTCAGAACCCTAAATTTTCTTGATAAATCTTCCGAAGGCTGCTAAATTATAGGTGTAAGAGGTAACCAAAGGAAGAAAAGGAGGCGAAAAAACAGTGAAACGCATCTTTTCATATCTGTTAGTGATGGGATTCAGTTTGTGCTTCGTTATCGGCACGGTTGTTGTTGGTGAGGCTGCTCCAAAGAAACGGATTGCTGTCCTCTATTTTGAGGACCACAGTCGCTTTGATTCTCCTACCGGATGTGGTTGTATACCCAGTTTCATCGGGAATCTGTTTAGCACAAAAAAGCGTTGGGATTTGGAGGCGGGATTTGCCAAAATGCTCAATCGGAAGCTCGTCGAAACGAATATGTATGAACCCATCAGCAAAGATGAACTCCTTGATGCTATGGCACTTATGACGCTCTCACGGCACGGCTTAAAGAAACTAAATCAGGAACAACGCGCAACGCTTGCGAAGCATCTCAATGCAGACGTAATTGTGGTGGGCGATATCCAAAAATTTAATCAGGAACGTTTCAGAACCAATGCTTCACGAACACTGCGAGAAGGTGGCCGCGAAGCACAGCGGGGACCTGTCGGCGCAAGTTATGTTGCCCCTGTTATTTTGCGGGGCTCTATACACCGTGCCACCATTAAACTGAACATGAAATTCTACAATGTGTCCGGTAACGCTGTAGCAGAACCCCGAATCTCCGCCAGTCGGGACCACAATTATCTCGGCACAAAAGTTGCTTCTCTTGAAGCGAGCAGGACAGAGGAGGGAACGAACCTCACCTTTGGGCAAACGACGGAAAGTCAACGAAAAAATCCACGCCCGATTGTCAAACCGGTTGAGCTGAATGAAATCCAGTTTGCGAGTGCTGAATACGACAGAACGCTTTTCGGCATCGTAACCAATGAGGCATTAATTAAAGTCGTTTTGGCACTCCGGGATAGTGTCGGACCCAATTTCATCACACCTTGGGAGCCGAAAACTGCAACCGCCAAAGAAGGACAGGGAAAACCCGCAGCGGCACCTGGTGAGCCTATCAAAGGCAAGATCCAATATGTGGATAGTGAACATCCTGATAAAATCTATGTCAATATTGGTTCCAACTGGGATATAGCCATCAACCAGGAGTTTGACGTTTATACGAAAGGTAAGCCGGTGCGTGATTTGGACACGGGTGAAATCCTAACCTACGTGCCAAAACAGATCGGACGCGTGGCGGTTTCCGAAATCCTGACTGATAAGGTCTCTATTTTTCGCGTTGTTGAAACCACGGAACCTCTCAAAGAAGGCGATATTGTGCGCGAGATCTCACCCGATTCTAATGGGTCTGATGCATCCACTTCTGAAGCGGATTCGTCTGAAAAACAACAATAAATCTCAAAAGGAGTTATGTGATGCGCCTCTCAAATCTTAACAGCAATTTTTCACTTGAAAAAAAGGTTTGTGTCAAAGTGATCCTCCACTTCTGCGTTTTAACAGCGTGTCTCGTAATGCTATTCGGATGTGCCGATCCAGAAAAGAAAAGCGAGGGGACGGATGCCACTGCTACTAAGAAGATTAAGATCGGTTTGTCTATGGACTCTTTACGTGTAGAACGGTGGCAGAAAGACAGGGATATTTTCACGGCTGAGGCAGAGAAACTCGGTGCTGAGGTTATCGTCCAATCTGCTGATGGCGATGAACGCCGACAAAACGAACAAGCGGAAAATATGATTACGCAAGGTGTAGATGTTCTCGTTGTTATTCCGAAGGATAGTGTCGCTGCCGCACAAATCGTGCAAGCCGCGCACGCAGAGGGCATCAAGGTGATCGCGTATGACCGATTGATTCGCGAGAGTTCACCTGATCTCTATATCTCCTTTGACAATGAGCAGGTTGGATATTTGCAAGCCGAATATATCCTCCGTCAGAAGCCAAAAGGGGCTTACTTCTTGCTCGGCGGTGCACCAACCGACAATAACGCGCAACTCCTTCGGCAGGGACAGCTCCGTGCCTTGCAACCCGCGATTGATAGTGGCGACATTCGATTGGTGGCGGGAGGCGAGCATTGGGCAGTTAATTGGGATCCACGTGACGCACTCAAGAAGGCAGAGCAGGTCTTGACGCAGACGAACAACGAAATAGATGCTGTTGTCGCCTCTAATGATGGTACTGCTGGTGGCGTTATACAGGCACTTGAAGGTCAGAATTTGGCGGGAACTGTCCTTGTTTCTGGGCAGGATGCAGAACTCGCTGCGTGCCAACGGATTGTTAAAGGCACACAAACCATGACGGTTTACAAACCGATTCATCTCATTGCAACAAAGGCGGCGCAAGCCGCTGTCGCCCTCGCAAAGGGTGAAGCAATCGCCGAAGCCACGCAGACCGTTAACAACGGCAAAATTGACGTGCCATCAATCCTGCTGACACCCATCCAAGTTGACAAGGAGAACCTGGACGAGAAGGTTATTAAAGATGGGTTTCATACACACGAAGCGGTTTATCAGGAATAGTTGGCAGTACGATTTTTCTGCGAAAAATCTTTCAGTACTCAGTTATCAGTTAAGAGACAATTTGTGGCGGGTGATTTTCTCGTAAATGCCACAAGCATAAGACTGATTACTGGAAACTGACGACTGAAAACTGAAAACTAATACAATATGCCTATTTTTCTCATTGGGACAAATGCTCCAGACATCGGAATCGGGGACCGGCTGAGTTGGGTATGGCGTTCCGATGCCTATCAAAACATTATCGTTATCGCGCTTCTTGTTGGCGCGGCATGGCTTCTCCGATATGCCTCACAGCAAGAGTATTGGCGGAACGCCGCGAGACAGATTCGTATAAATCGACTTGCCATGGTCTGTCTCTTTATCCTTTTGGGGTATCTCCTTATCGGTGTGTTGGATAGCATCGGTTGGCGTGATCCGTTGATACGGCGAACCGACCAGACACTCACCCGAAATGAGAGCGGTGCTGTTGTCTATAGACCGAAAACCTTGAGTCTTCTCGATAGGCTCTGCACACCTCTTCGAGAGCGGACCGAGAAAACCTATTCTGCCCCCTTGGCAACGCATCTGTATGCGAAAAGTACCCTCCAGACTCCCGATGGACGAACGGTTCGCGATTATCCGCCGCTTGCGTATCCGCGAAGCCATCTCTTAGGGACGGACAAGGTGGGCAGCGATGTCCTTTACCTTGCACTAAAAGGCATTCGGACTGGACTTATTATCGGTGGATTTACCACATTGATTGCCGTGCCGTTTGCCATATTTTTCGGTGTTATCGCGGGTTACTTCGGCGGTAGGATAGATGATGCCGTTCAGTATATCTACGCCACCCTTGATTCTATTCCGTCTATCTTGCTTATCGTTGCCTTCATGCTCCTCTTTGGACAGGGGTTATTCAATCTGTGTCTCATCATGGGGATCAGCAGTTGGACAGGTCTTTGCCGAGTCTTACGCGGTGAAACCTTGAAACTCCGAGAATTGGAGTACATACAAGCCGCTGAAGCATTTGGTGTGCGTCGTGGACTTATTCTTCTCAAACACCTGATTCCGAATCTGATGCATATCGTGCTAATCTCCGCTATCTTACGGTTTAGTGGATTGGTTCTGGCAGAGGCGTTGCTCAGTTATCTCCAGATCGGCGTTGATCCGACGACCGGAAGTTGGGGGAATATGATTAACACGGCGCGATTGGAACTCGCACGCGACCCGATTGTTTGGTGGAATCTCGCTGCAGCGTTTACGTTTATGTTTGGACTCGTGTTACCTGCGAATCTCTTCGGCGATGCCGTTCGCGATGCCTTGGATCCGAGGCTGAGAACGGAGTAACATCATTCCCTCCAAGGTTTCTCCTCATTCCGTAATTTCTTATAGTTGCGCTTTATACGTGCGTCCCTGTTGGCTTTGCGCTTTGTTTGTTACGGAACATAGGAGGGGAAATAACGAAGTTTTCTCTCTGAGAGGCATCTAACAATACGAACCTAAATCGTTGTTTATAGTAAGCCCGTAATTATTTATACACCCCCAGGAGAAGAGTCGGGAATCGGAGTTCCTTAAGGAATAATTAAAATGAAAAAGTTAATCTATCCTTTCATATCCTTATTAGCCGTTGCTGCGTTTTGCCACAGCGGATATACTGAGGCGGTCGTCACAGACGGACTCGTGAGTTATTGGACGTTTGATCGACAAGACATTGCCGCTAATACAGTTAAAGATGTCTGGGGCGAAAATGATGCGACAATTGTAGGAGACCCCCAAGTTGTTGCTGGACAGGTAAAGGATGCTTTGGAATTTGATGGTTCAGACGATTATGTCAACTTGACAAACCTCGGAGACTTTGGGAGCTGGATGGGTACATCTACGTTTGAAGCCTGGATCAAAACCAGTTTCAAGAAAGATTGGACAACGCTTTTCAAAGTTATTGACAGAGATTGTAGTATGGGGTGGGGACTGGATTTCAACGCCTCAAGCCACTTTGATCAAATTGTTTTCAAGAAGGATACCATTAGCCGCTATATGCGGCATAAATTAGGAAAGAATGGATGCAAGAGTACAACCTCTGAAATCCCGGTTTCGATCTTTGATGGAAAATGGCATCACATTGTTCACGTAAATGACACTTATGTAGACAAAGTCGGGCTTGAGTTGAGAGAAAAACCTCTCTATATAGACGGTGAACTGCACCCTCCGGGTCTTTCCATTGTAACAGCATTAGACACCTTTATCCCGTTTGTGGAAGCTGTCTATCTCGGTGCAGGGAACAATCGTGGCAGGGCAGAGAGGTTCTTCCACGGCATCATTGATGAAGTTCGTGTTTATAATCGACCTCTCACGCATGATGAAGTCCGCCAAAATTTTGAAATCGGGCTTAGTGTGGAACCCACGCAGAAGTTGCCAACAGTCTGGGGTGCATTGAAAACGAGATGATAGAACACCCTTCTAACCTATCCAAAGTTTGGGGGAGAGATGATCCAGAAAATTTTTCTACTATTACGACTGCTTTTTGTGCCAATTCTGGCACTGACAGTTGGTTGTGGTGGCGAAGATGAGACACAGCAGAGAGCAGAAGATTTGGTTGGTAGATGGAAATTTGTATCGTTCGGGGAGCAATCTGTTGATGAAAGGATTGATGCCTTCTTTGATGACACGGGTGTGAAGGTTCATCTCACACAAAACAGTCTTGTTTTTGATGAGGACGGTTCGTGGGCACGGGACATTGGTGGTGAATTCGTTGGAGATTTAAGCAATATAATTGAACAAGTTTCCTTGTCTAAGGCGGAAGTGGATTTTTCTGACCAAGGCACCTATTTTGTTTCAGCGTCAGTGTTGTCATTGGTTACGCAAGATATTCGTGTGAGTGTTGAACCGCAATATTTTTGGAAATTAGTTGGCACAGCAGAAGAAGATTTCGCGCAACAGTTCCGCAGCGACATCTTTGGTGAGATCTATAAATTTAGTTGGGTTGTACAGAGTGATACGCTTGTTCTCACAGATGAAGAGGATCAGGAAGAGATAACTCTCAGAAAAATACGCAATTAATCCTGACTGTGTTAGATAGATTGGATGTCTAAAAAAGAACAACGGGCAGTGATGCCCGTTGTTCTTTTTTCCGTTTGTTCTAATGAGGTTACTCTGATTCGTATTCCATGAGGAATCCTCTGAACTCTCTACGATGCTTTTCCTCATCAGCAAGGAGTTTGATACAGAGGTCTTGGGTGACGTAGTCTAACCCGTCGCACAGGCGAATAATCTTATTGTATTGTTGAATCGCGACATTTTCCGCCTCAATGACCCCGTGGATCGCTGACACAAGGTCCGTTGAATCTTCTGGTGGTTGAAGCGTGGCTTGTTCGGGTTTAAAGGCAAACGAACCGGGCACTCGTCCATCTATTTCCTTGATACGGGCGGCAAGTTCCTGGGCATGTGTAATTTCTGTTTGGATATCTGTTGCCAGAGACTTCTTGATCTCTTCAGCACGGATGCCGTCCAGATCAATAGAAATAGCGAGGTAATTAATCGTTGTTTCCAACTCCAACCAATAAGCGCGAGTAAGTTCTTTGATGATTGCGTCGTTTGTTGCTTGATTCATGATGATTTCTCCTATAATGAAGTATTAGAATTTTTTATTTTTACATTTATTAGTATACCACAGATTAGAACGGATTTCAAAGAGACTCTAAAAACGCAATGAGTGCATCACGTTCTGTTTTTGACATCTGTTCAACGGCTCGCCGAGATGCCTCGGCTTCCCCACCGTGCCAGAGGATCGCTTCCATCAAGTCCCGCGCCCTACCATCATGGAGGAAATTGGTATGACCGTTAACCCTTTTCACTAAACCGATACCCCACAAGGGTGGTGTCCGCCATTCGCGACCGTTGGCGTGAAAATCAGGACGATTGTCTGCTAATTCCGGTCCCATGTCGTGTAGCAACATATCCGTGTAAGGATGAATTGTCTGGTTGCTAACTGACGGAACACCAGCTAAAACGCCCGTTCTTAACGTGGGGATGTGACAACTCGCACACTGTGCTTCGGCAAAGAGTTGCTCGCCTTGTTTGACCTGTGGATCGTCCACGTTGCGTCGCGCTGGGACTGCGAGAGTTTGAACGTAAAATGTGACGACTTCTAAAATCTCGTCGCTAACCTCCGGTGTCGCGCTGTGTTCAGTAAGTTGCGACTGCCCCGCCGAGTTTTCAACCCTAAACAGTGAGGTTGTTATGCCCATATCGTCGTTATATGCAGCTGCAACCTGTTGGAGCAATGTCGGTTGGTTGGCTTTCCATCCGAAACGACCAAGGGTGTAACGCTGTTGGACAACATCCCACACATAGTTGGGCTTTCCAGATATACCGTCTCCATCAGCATCGGCTTCATCTGCGTAGGCAAGAATGGCATCTTCAGGAATCGCTTCCAGCAAACCGAGTCCGAAGACGGCTGGTGCAACGCGTGGCGATACTTCGACATCTTCTGGCAACGGCTGATAGGTTTCCGTAACAGTGTAGTTCGGGTAACGCAGATGCACACGTGTTCCATCTGCTGTCGTCAACGTCTGCTCAGTATAGTCAATCTTAACTTTGCCTTCTGGATCTGCGTCCACAATGGCACGATTATTAAGTTGTGTCCCAAAGCCAGGCACCGGAATCGGTGGCTTTCCATCTATTGAATCCTCTGCCTTCGGGAGACTGAGTCTGAAAAGCAGGGACACGAGCCCTTCGTCAATCTTCGGTGGTCGTCCTCGACCATCACGAGAATGGCAGTTGATGCACGAGACGTTGTTATAGATGGGACCCAATCCGGGATTTACTACTGCAGGAGCTGTTACAAAAACGGCTTCAAATTCAACATCACCTTCCAGATGCTTCTCAAGTGCTGCTGCCGAAAGATTAGGCGCAGGGATTGAGAATGCGTGGCTTGATGCATCGAAAACAGTCGTCTCACCGCCGGAGAATTCGCTTGTGGAAAATACCGGTGTTGATTCTATTGCCACAGGCGATTCGGAATCACACGCGCTCAGTAGAATTGACATCAAAACGGTTAAGGACAATAAACTGTAAAAATGTTTCATCTCTTTCGCTATTCACATTACAATAAGGCTATGAATGTGTCATGAGGGAACAGCACAAATGGCTGTTCCCTATGAAAACCAAATAGCCTTTTCATGTTTACATGAATTAAGAGTTTACGGCACGACGGAGCGTGCCTACTACTACTAATTAAACTCGCTTGACGTAACAAGTGTGAGTATATCTGCTTCGAGCGTCTGTTGCACCTTGCTAACGGCATTGATCGCAGCTTGGACAGCCCCACGGTTCGCTGTAATCGAATCGCGGAATGGGTCTGGAATTGCGCCGATAGCGTCAATCGCTGCCTGCACCTCTTGCTGGAAACGAGCATCTAAATCAGGGTCGTGACTGTTCACGAAGTCGTTGAGACCTTGCCCGTCCGTCATAAATTTTCCCATATAGACGTTCTGGATTCCACGGATATTGTCTTGGAAATCTGAGATGGAGTTGAAGCTGAACTGAGATTCAACAAGGGTTGTATCGGATTCGTTGTAAGGATCAGAGATTTTACCATTCGCGACTTCATCAGCGATGGTGATCATGCCGTTGACCATCTCTTGCACGGCGGAACTCTGTGAAGGATAGATGGCACTTCCCGCGCCAGCTTGTGCGACGGCATTGCTGAAGTTTTCACCTTCTGGTGCCCACGCCAACCGCAGTTGAGAGGTACTCGCCTTGAGATTCTCTGTTGTTGAAACGAGGTACTCCAGTTCACGAGCGGTTATATCCGAGGCTTTACGTTGGTTGCCATCACGGAACAGCAGGAATTCAATTGTGTGAAATCCTTTCTGTGTATCTTCTAATCCACTGACAAAATCTACTGTCAATGCGTCATCACTATCCAAAACGGATTGTAGGTTAACGTGATCAACGGGCCAGCTGTCTAGTGCTGGATCAAGACCTTGTGTGTCTACTGGACCGAACAGGAACGCTTCGCTCTGTTCCCACGGCTTCCGCGTTGCTATCCACGCTTGTTGCGCTTTTTCAAGATTTGCTTGCGAGGTATCAGCTTTCAGGACTTTGATGGCTGCTAACAACTCACCTGCTTTTTTATCCAAATCGATGTATGTGGCTAATACAACCGTATTGGCAAAATCGTTGAGCATCGCGCCAGCATCAAAAGTTTCAGCCTGTAGGTTGTTTTGTTCCTCGTCTTCATCACTTCCGCATCCCACAACAAAAGTGGATGCGAGGAGCAAACAACACAGTCCTATAACGAGTTTTGACTTGCAAGCTGCGTCAAAAAGTGTCCAAATCTTATAGAGTTTCATGAACATCTCCATGGAATGGTTATCAGTTATCGGTTATCAGTTTTCAGTTAATCTCCTGTGGTAGTAAAAGTATCTATTACTGCTCCAAGAGGACTCTTAACTCTCACTGCGGGGCAAACTGAAAACTGACAACTGAAAACTCTTATCAATATTGAAAACCGAAACCGAGCGCGAAGGTATTTTCCTTATTTTTATCCTTCGTTGCTAACCGTCGGAGAGAATAGTGGCTCTTGAAAACCATCTTTGGATGGATGTGGTAGTTAATACCGAAAGTCCATGTGCGCCTTTCCCACCGCGGATTGTCGAAGATAATTCCTTCAACGCTCGCCATCGTATCGTAATAATCGTAACGCGCGAAGACATCTAAAGCCTTATCTGGAGGGGTGTCCTTCAGATTGGGATGTTCCGCACTGTTGTTTGGTTGCCTGAAAAATGATAGAATATCGTAGCCTGCCTCGACGTACCAACCCAAGGCTGAGCTTCCTATCGGTGTTCGCTTCACATTGAGGTTATTGGAGAGTGTGCGGTTAACTTTAGACAGTCGATCCGCATTTTCAAGCGTTCCCCAGAGGAGCAACCCGCGCACTTTCACCGCATTCACCTCATAAAATCCGTGAAAACTGACAATCCCGACGTGTGCATCGAAATCCACGTCAGGTTTCGGTCGGTTCGCTGCAGTGTCGCCGTAGTAGCCGGAAATACCGACGGTCGCGTTTCCGTTAAACGTGTAATCGAGTCGTCCAACGAACGCAGGTGCTTCAGCATTCACAGTTTCAAATCGCAGTTGGTGTCCACGAACTATCCAGTGCCGGGAACTAAAGCCGGTTGAATCCAATCCGTTGATAATCTGTGCTTGATAGTTCAGTGAACCGAGTGAACCGAAGATTTCAACACCGGTTTCGTGCCAAATCGTCGGGATGAGGTGTGTCTCCGCTTCCGGACGCGTTGTTGTAAAGTAGTGTTGTGGTCGGTGCCGTTTCGCGACGAGTCCCACTGGAACGATGATGTGTCCAACGCGGAGGTTGAAGGATGGCTGGAAGGAGAAAACAGCGGCGAGTTTTTCGACGATCACTTCGCCGCCTTTTTCAATCTCTGTCTCAAATTCCCCGAACTCTTCAAATTTGTCGAATTCCATTGTACTGCCGGTGCCACCGTGCTCGAACTCAAGTTCCGATTCGAGTCGGATAGTATCGTTGATACTATATTTTGGCGCAATGACGAAACGTTCCACGTCAATAGCAGCGCGCCTATCTGGGTCGAGTTCCCAATCGAAGTGGGAGTAGTTAATCACGCCATATCCAGAAACCGAGAATGGATTTGATTCAGCAGTAGCACTGACACTTAATAAAATAGACATTCCCCAAATCACGAGGAAAAGTAGTTGTTTCTTCATTAATATATATGTTGTTTTTCTAATATGATATTGAGACTCATTATCATATTTAGTGGCGTTCAGTTTACTTTTTTGATTTTATGTTAGAGATCGCGTTTCTAAAAATTGATAACGAATCTCATTATCTTTTAATTATACCCGCCATTCTCGCGAATGTCAAAAAAATCACGATAAATTTGCGGATAATCGCACGAATTGTTTTAATTTTACTCACAATTTCGGTGAATGTCAAAAAAATCTGCAAAAAACATCAAAATTTTTTAGTAAAATCTAAAATAAGAAGGTATTGGAAGTTCAATTACCACTTCTTTTAACGGTCTGCCTCAGATAGTTTACGCATTGCCGCTTGATATAATGCTCTGCTTTGGTTTCCAAACGGTCCTGGATTGGATAGGTTGTCTGGGAATTCCGAGAACAATTTCGCTTCACTGACTTCATTAAGATCCGTTGGACTACCCAATTCTTTAATCTCCCCTAAGTAAGCCATCCCTCAATATTCGAGGTTGTACATGAAGCAGTGTATGTAGCACAGAACTTCGATATTTTCCAGCGTCGCGCCTGTCTCTTCCAAAAGTTCACGGTGGGCTGTTTCTTCTGCCGTTTCTCCTGGGTCAACGCGTCCTCCGGGTATTACCCAGAAGTTATTGTCGCGCCATTTACAGAAGAGTATCCGGTTTTGTTGATGCGCGACGCAGTTGACAAATTCAATTTTTCCTACATCCTTTGGCGGATCACCAAAGTGGAGAAACATGTGTCCGTCCTGTTCTTCAATCCTTTGAACCATTTTTATTGTTTCTCCCAGATTTGTACGTTATGTCCCGGCAAATCGAAAGGATATTCGCCATATTCAAGCGTAGGCAGTCCGTTATCATCGACTGTGACAACAACATAGAGTCGATGTGGTGAAGTCCTTGTGTCCACGCGTTCAACGAACTGCCACTGGTCACCACTGGAGGTCGTTACCCGTATCTTTGTCCAGAGGATGCCTTCCCCATCTGTGTATGTTCCATCCGATATTTGGATGCTATGCGGATCATCTGGCGGTAAGGTGAAACTTTCGCCGATTGTAGAGGTTGAGTTTAAGTGCGTGTGCGATACAAGCACCCATGTCCCCGGTACAGGCACCTCAACACCGTTCTGATCGACGACCCAAACATGGTCGCGTACGGGAACATCTGTTTCAGAAATCTCGGGTTCTATTATTTGGTGAACACGCTCGCAAGCGGAAAGTCCAATAACAAATGCCGTAATCGTCAATATGAATGTGAGTTTTGTGATGTGTCTGTTTTTGATGTTCATGATAAATTCCTTGAAAAAATAAAACATTGGATTAGGAAATCGAACGCTTGTATAGACCGCGGAAAATCGCTGTTTAAAGCTCACAAGTTATAGAAATCGTAGAATGTCTCAATAGAACATTCAGGTCTCAGCACTTGGTACGGAAAGCATTGGAGGCAGCCTTCAACAGTTTTCTGCGCTTTGAGACACGCCAAAAATTGTGCAGCGGCGGGTTGGCGAACGGATCCGTGGCGGGCAACAAATTGTCCCCACAACGCCCAGAATGTGGTTTCATAACTGACCGGTTTCGCTGTTTTGACATAGTCTGGCGGGAAGAGTCTCAGGTAGGCTGGAATGTTATAGAGCCACGAACCACCGCGCACTGTTTCTACATCGGGATGATTTGCTTGGATATAGCGAAACATCGCTGATAACTCCGACTTTCGGAGTGGCATTCTTTCCTTACTCAATGTCCCGTGGTCAGAGGTCTCACGATTTTCAAAGTGAAGCCGAAGTTTTTTCGTGCCGCGCCATGGATAGACGTATGAGAAACACCCAAAAAATCGCCTCTCATCAGAAGCATCTGGGTCCGCAGCCATGTGTTGGAGATAGAAGTTATATGTCCAATCTTCGGGATTATCGGATGTGCAAAAACCGTCGATAAATTCATCCCAGAGCGGATTCGGAATATCATGAGAGACTCGCAAGTTGAACAAAGTTCGCAATATTGTATAGTCGATGAGTGCGTCTGCCAGTGCTTGATTGGAGACTTCGGTGATTTTCTGAGCGAATCTAACTTGCAGTGTCAGAAATTCCTTTGCGTATTGTATCAACGGATTCTCCTATATTGTCCCTGACCGACATCTCAACCGACTGTTCCATCCTTTCGTTGATGGAGGATGACACGATTGCCATCAGGGTCTTCAATAATCGCCCAAAAACATACAGCGGATTCACCCAAAGGTGAATGGGCGTGAATTCCTGCTTGTTCTAATTCTTCTAAGGCAGCCTTAACGTCTTCAACAGCAAGCGCGACCGTCCCTCCACCGGGGTGTGTGAAATCGTAACCCTGTCCTAATACCAGTGTGCCGGGATTTATCTCAAATTCTGCCCATGTGCCTTCATGCACTAAACATGCCAGTGGCATCCCAAGCAGGTCACGATAAAAGGTGAGCGATTTCTGCATATCGCTCACCGCAAAGAAAGTAAAGTCGATACCTAATACATTCATAGTTTCTATCTCCTCAACACCAACCCAAATGTTGTGCTAAGCAGCAAGGATTTGGATCGGATACTCAAGGAGATGAGACAGAGAGTACTCGTCGGACGGTGGCTGGTACTCACCATCGTATTCGGGGGCTGTCCAGAAAGTACGCCAATCCGTGGCTTGATCCCGCCCGATGTAAAGCGTCTTTCCAATCACCGCCCATGCTGTTCCATCGGATGTGAAAGCAATACAGCCTGTGCTAATCCGATCGGTGGATTCTGTGAGGTGATTGTTGAGTTCAGTCCACGTTGAGCCGCCGTTCTCCGAACGACAGAGCCAAGCACCACCGCCTCTCGGTCCGTTTTGGACTGTGGCGATCAGTAGGTCTGGGTCTGCTGGATGTACAGCGATAGCGGTGCCGTAGCGACGCGGTAAACCTTCGATCCGATTTGCCCACGAGTTCCCTCGGTCTCTACTGACATAAACACCGTTTTGCGTGTTCGCATAAACTCGATTATCGTCTGCAGGACACGTAGCGACCTGATGGACATCTTTATGAAGTTCCGGCGTGACGGGTTCCCAAGAAGTCCCTTCATCGTTGGAACGCATGATGCTTCCCACATGGATGTCAGCGTAACAAAAACCGTCTTGGGTTTTGGCAAGCGTCCGTACGGCTGGGGGACCGCCCCACGGCGTGTACCAATCTTTCCGACATTCTAATTCGTCAAACGCGACGACCCGTTCAGCGGGTCCTCCTTCTCCAACGAGGCGATAGACATAAGCACCCTCATCTGTTCCAATGAGCAGTGTCAACGGATCCTCACGAACAATGAGCAACGAAGCGATTGGATCCTCTATACCTGTTGGAATTCGTTTCTCACTATCTTCCGATAAAACCAGTAGCGTTCCATCCGACAAGGCAGACACCACGGCTTGACCGTCTGACAGTGAAACCATTGCGCCATGGGGAGCCATTTGATGGTCTGTGCCGTTATAGACTACGGTAGGTTCACTATTTCCATCATCTCCAACGGCATAGATAGCATTGTAAGTGGCAATAAACATGATGTTTCCTCCTTTTAATGGTTCTCCTATATTAACCCAAGTTGCTACGGACAAGATTTAGGCAATGAGGCTGATTATCCGTGGCATTTCACAGCGTAAATTGTTAGTTTGCCGATGCAAAAGCACAGACTAACAGTCTATGCTACAAAGATGGCAGCTTGCGTTATATTATAACTGGTGTGTCAATCGAATTTATCGACAAGGCGATAGTAGTTCAACAGGTCGGCGGATTTATAGGTTTCCACCTTGTCTGGTATTATCTCATCCTCGGTTATGGCAACTTGCAGTGGATCAATGTAGATTTTTTTGTCGTCTGAAATTTTTGTGAGGTCCACAAAATAAATATAAATTGTCTCATCCGGTTCAAACTGGTCGGGGTTGTCAAAGGAAACGAGTCGTTCCGTCACACCTATCTTATCGGTTCCCGCCATCCCCATTCTATTGGTTCCTGGTGGACCTGCCGCGCAAAATAGTGCGAAAAGAAAGTCCGGCGTGAGATAGATTGCTTCCAACGCTTCTTCGGGAGGTCTTTCCGGTGGCGCGTGTGCCTTATGTTTTTTTAACTTCGAGAATGACTGTTTGCTTCCGTGGTATAAATACATTTTTCCTTTCATAAATCCGCGAGATATCTTGAAAATCAATTATATCATATTTTGTTTGGTTTACGATGCAAATTGTCCAAATACCCTTTTTTATTCCTCGGTTAAGTGCAAATCAGTAATCGCCGCAATAAATCGCTCGGCTACTCCTTGTGCGAGTTTATTTTCCCTGTCATTTTCTGAATTTAGCGAAGCTACCATAAGTACCGCTTGGACGAAGTAACGTGACATAGCGAGGCGATAGTCTTCCCAACATGCCTCGAAGGTATATCCATTAACGCCATTTGCCTTTAGTGTTTCGTGATAGATTTTTAGGAGCTGCTGTTCCTCCACCTGCCGGTTTGATGTAACTTGTAAGCACCCGCCGATAAACCATGCAACGTCCCAAACTCCCTCTCCGCGTGATATATCCTGCCAGTCAATCACAGCAAAGCTTTGCTTTCCAAGAGAAGCACCAAAAAATACATTCTCCAAGCGAAAATCACCGTGGACCAAGGTTCTCGGTGGTTTCCTGAATTGGGATTTGTCCGCTAATTTCTCAGGTAATTGTTCTCCGAAAGCCTTAGCTGCATCCGTCAACAGAGTTCCTGCTTTGCTAACAAAAATGGGAAATGCGTTTTGGTATTGATTGAGAACCCAACGGGCAATGGAATCGGAATCCGTTGGTGAACCAACTAACCAATCAAATCCTTCAAGCTTCTCACTTTGCCACCAGTGGGCGTGAAAACCGGCAATTGCGCGAAGAGCAAGAGCTGTTTCTTCCGCTGTACTTCCTCTGATTTGATCTCCGACTTTTGCGGGTGTAAGGTCTTCAAGAATCCTAACATACTTCCCATCGGTGACGTTCATAGCACTGTAATAGCAATAGGGCGTGCGAAGGTGTATCTCATCGGCAAGGTGCTGATAAAACAGAATTTCACACTTATCTGGCGTAAATGGGCGTGTTTTCGCTCGCAGCGGTTCGTCTGGCGCATGTAATTTGACAACCAATGTGCTTGGTAGTGTCAATTGAGATTGACTAAAACTAAGATGCAAACGTGCTAACTGTCCAGCACAAGTGAATTCCGCAATTGGTTCAATACAAAGTGATGTTATAACGACATTCGGGAGCGTTCCTGTTGAGCATAGTGCTTCAGTGAGCCATTGCGGTGTAATATCGTCAGGCGTGTTAGGGATACTTAATAGTGCCACCCAAGTTCTACCCTATAATCTTTCTTAGATTCTATTACTCGGTCGGATATTATTATACTTTAACCGTATCACTTTGTCCACCTTTTCTGTAGAGACTTTCCATTAAAAGATTGTCACAGCGTATATAAGTTGCTATAATAATCATGTCTGGAGGAGGTGCTTTTTTGTGTTTTGTGTGATATAAACACTTTATCTGGAGATGCTTTGGCGATTGAGATAGAATGTCTCTTTCTTCACACGAATACGTGAGAAAAAATGAATAAAAAACAAGCCCTTTTAGGTTTTATGCTCATTGTGATGATAACACAGCGATGGGCTCTGTTTGCACAGGAGATTTCCCCGGTGTTCGAGCCAATCCACCCGTATCTGGCGACCCCTGCCCCCGGTCATATTTATGAAATTCCTGTCGTCATCATGAGGTTTTTACCGACGGCAGATGGAAAAAATTTAGATGTCTCCATGGCAGCGGATTATCGGAGCCTCGGTGAGATTTCCTTGGAGGCACTGAAGGAAAGAATTGATGTTTTTGACAAGCGCATTAAGTTTATGCTCGAAGAAGGCAGTCGATTTAGAGGCTATAAAACACCTTCGGTCGCGCCATCGATAGGTTATCGGGTGGTAGCATATATTACGGTTTATGAACAAACACCTCGTGGTTCTGTTATTGGAGAGGTAAATGGATTTCCTATCTATGCGCCTGATTTTTATCAGATATTCGAGAGATTTGATATGGCACATTATGTCAACAGCTTAGGTGTCAAAGAGATTTGGGTATGGATGGGCGGAGTTTCGCCTGATTTTCCGAGTTATGATCCAAGGCTCCATAAGCCTGAAAATTTCAGAAATTGGTGGGAATCCAACATGTCAAGTCCTCTGACTGGTGACATTTCCAACAGCAATCGGGATAACACTGATTTACCTGTGTATAATTCAACCTATACGGTTTATGGACAAAATTTCAGGCGCACCCAAGCGGAAGCCGTTCATAACCATGGACATCAATTGGAAGCGATATTGAGCCATGTCAATCATTTACAGCACGGTAATACAGACCTTTTTTGGAAAAAATTTGTCGGTCAAGACGAAAATGAAGATTTCATCACAGGACGTGTGGGCTGGACACACATGCCCCCGAATACAACCAAACACTACGATACTCAAAGCTCCGCACATGTCGAGAGTGATATTGAAGATTGGACCCCTGATAATAACGGTTCAAAGAAAGTGGTTAATGTTGATACCTGGGGAAATTTGACCTATCAGTGGCCCGACGCGAACCTTACTGAGATTCCGCAACGTGTGGAGTCACAATGGTATATCTACTGGATGCAGAATATGCCCGGGCATGGAAATCGGATTCGATACGGAGAGAAAACCATGACAAATTGGTGGGTGTTCACCGGGGATTGGGATATGGCTATTTCGTCCAAACTGGGGCTTACCTCCAAGTAATGCGTAAGCCGTGTCAACCGCTTTCATAACTGTAAGAAACGATAACTATTGGCGCGGAAGACAGCAAGCCAGAGGCGAAAAACAACACTTATCTGGTTACTACGATTTTAGACATGTAGCATTTTCATGAATGTATTGTAACTCGAAAAGTCTTCAACCCAAAATTCACATTTTCCCTTTAGGCGCGCGCCGACACCTATAAAGTGCCATCCGAGTTCTTGGGTCGCCTGCATATCCCATTCAGCATCGCCTATGTATACGACACGTTGGAAGCAATGCCCTAACTGCGATAGGCACTTGTTCATAATCGTTACGCGCTCATCACCATCATCACTGGAAGTTAGAACCGTGTTCTCCAAGTTAAATCCTACATGTTGAAGTTTCATTTGGGCAGTATGTCTCCAACCGCCTGTCGCGAATCCAACTTCGTAGTCTTCTGCAGTGGTAAGTTTATTAATCAGATGAATAGCTCCTTCTTTTGGACGACATTTTCCGCCGTTTTGAAGGTACTGCCGAATCAATTCGCCGAATTTTGTGCGAACTTCCTCAACTTGTCCTTTTTCCTGAATGTTATTCTCCTCCATGATTTGTCGCAAACTACCTGTGTCGGTGACGTTTTTGTATTTGCTCCAATCACTATAGATATAAACTTCACCCAGGACTTCTCTTATTGCGGAAATGTAACAGGCATCATCGAAACCGAAGTTTTCGACCAGGGTGCCATCAATATCAAATATTGTAGCGATCATTTATTACTTTCCCCTATTTTTTCGGTTGTTATGTTCAGGAAGGGCACCCCCTATGCGTGGGTGCAGTTCCCGTTCTATCCATGTAACATCGCCGCGTTCAAGTGCCCCGTTTTCTCGGAGTATTTCTGTGAAGCGTTTGGGGGCAATTACTCGTCCCCAGTGGAATTCACGAGCAGTTTTCGTTCATTCAAGGGTTGTACCGGCCGGTTGTTATCATGAATAATCGCTTTAAACGCTGCGATTTGTGTTTCAGACATCTCGATCGGGGTTGTCAGCACAATCCATTTGACACCTTCTGAACAAGGCGGGGTTGTCAACGAACCGTCGTAACGATAGTAGTTCCAAAAACGCGAGGGGGCTTCGTCGGTTATCTGATCATTTGGTGAGAACATAAAACGAGGATCAACTATCAAGCTGCCGTCTTCAGTAACATTCTTAATATGTTGTGTTTCACCTGGGACTGCGGGTAAATGGGACCAGATTGGGTCAAATGCGAACTTGTGACGACCGCTCTCAATTAGCAATCCAACGACTGCCAACGCGCCATCCTCACTTTTATGAACGAAGTGCGCCTCTATATCAAAGGGTTGACCGACCACCGTATGTTCGCTCGGTGCATGGAAATGGAATTGGAGCAGCTGATACCGCGTGCCATCAACCTCAATCCAGTTCCCTTCTGGACACGAAACTTCAATTGTATGACCAGTGTTTCGGACATTCATACTTGTTGGGCGGTAGTCGTACGGAATAGGCGGAAGTTTGGTTGGCGTAGGGTTCACAAGATCAATTGGTGATTGGCATCTTCCCTCAGCGCAGAGGATGTATTCCGGACTGAGCTGCGCCCAAACGTCCGGTCCATTCTCCGCTTCGTAGCCCCAGGATACCGCCTCAGTATGCTGGACAACCTGCTTTGCTTTTTTCTGATAGTTCATAGGAATATGTGTACAAGAGATGAGACTGTGCGTGATAAAGGTGAGTGCAAATAGCAGCTCAAGATTGAGTGCGGTAAATTTATTCAACTTTGTTCCCGTCCAAAGGCGTTTCTGACAACAATTGGGGTGGAAAAACAAGTGTGTCAGTTACGGATAATTGTTGATACGTTTTCAACACCTCTTGCAATTGATTGTAGAATTGCTCGCATTCTTCTTTCGTGCCGAGTAGTTCTATGCTGGGTGAATTTGACAGATTAATATGCAACTCGTATGAACGATGTCTTCCTTTGATTATCTGAATCTGGTGTACATACTGAATATTCACCATCCCGCGATAGGAAGAATTATATTTCCCATCTTGGTTGATGATTTCAATAAACATGATGAATCTCCTTTAAATTTTCATAAAAAATAGGTAACCTCCACTTGTATATCCCGTAGCATGTGCGGAATTGTAGGCAGGTTTGATTGGGTTTATCAGATTTGTTGCTAAAATATCTGAATTCATTCGATAGGATATGTCAACCGTAAGCCATTTCGGGGTGTTTTCCAAGAACGCGCAGTAGACGTTCATCGGCACCCTCCAAGACGTAGTCGGGCATACGGTAGTTTAGATAGGGCCAAAACCGCTGCGCAACGAAGCGTTGTCCGTAAACTTGGTGGAATAGGTAGCGAACCCGATCCGTTTGGTTTGGTATGCCTCGGTGCCATGTCTGTCCGTTGAGCAGATACAGATCCCCCGCTTTCATGAGGAGTGAGACAGGTTCTGAGCCTTCAAAGGTTGGATGTTCTGGATCATCGGGTTGTCTCCCAGAGTAGTGGCTACCCGGAACGAATTGGGATGGTCCATATTTAATATCGTCCTGATCGGTCAGGGCAATTTGCACGGACATACGGAACACAGGCATCCGCAGTCTCGGATCATGCCGTTCCATCTCAGGTGTGATCGGAAACTCTACGCCGTCGTCAACATGAAATCGGTTGATACCTAAATCTTTTCGGTTGAGGATGCAACCTTGGGCGATACAGTGGCAGTGCTCCCCTAACACATTTTCGGCGATGCTAATAATCGGTTCACGCACGAGCAGGTCCCGGAACATGAGGTCGCACTCAAAAAGGCGATGCACGACAATAGGGGCTTTTCCGTCTTGCCGAGAACCTTTAACGTTGCGCATCTCCATAAAGTATGGTTCAGCGAAGATTTCATCAACGCGCGCAATAATACGTTCGCACTCTTCACGTGAGAGTACATTGCGGATAATCGTCGCACCATTTTGATAGAAATCCTTCAAAACAGCATTCGAGGTCTCTGAAGGTAAAGGTTCAGCGGGGAGTGGTTTTTCTGTTGCCATGGTAATGTATAGGTTCGGTTGAATGACCCCCTATATCCTATGCGTATTCGCGAACAATCAGCGGAAGTTTCTCACGTTCTTTACCCAACTCGGCGCGTACGCCGTTTGGATTCAACACTGTAAGTGTTCCTGTGATGTCGTGAAGTGGAAAATCGCTTTTCGGTTGGGTGAATTCGACAGCGGGACGGTCGCGGTTATCTTCAACGAAGCAGTTGATGAAATCGATACCGCCCATCGTCTGAACGATGTCCGGTTGTGGTAAGGATAACGAAATCGGAGACCATTCGCCGCCGAACTGTTGGTCGCTGGCAGCGTTAATCACATTGCAATTGGTGAAGGTTACGCGTGCGCCTTTCAAGGACTTTTCCTGAACCTTGATGCCATAACCGACAGTGCTCTCAACTGTGCAGTTATCAAATTCGATGCTGCCTCCCGGTCCGTTGTCTCCAATTTTCGTTACACGGATACCTGTTCCGTGCTGACTGCTCACGTGGCAATTTTCAAAGCGGAGTGTCACGTCCTCAGTTTCTCCGGTGGTATGTGCTAAAAACACTTCAATACCGTCACCGACATTATCAACAAACTGGCATCCGGAGAAAACTACATTTTTTATCAGTTGATCACTTTTGTCAGGTTCAATGTCCACACCCGAAGCCGGTGGGGTTCCCCATGTATTTGAAAACTCACAGTTCTCAACCTTAAGATTTTCAGCACTAATAACGCTGATACCCTGTCGGTAGTGATTGTCGCAGATAATGTCACGTAGTACCACATCTTCAGAGGCATGTCGGTCCTTACCGCCGTCAACGTAAATACCGTCCCCACCACTATCTTTGAGCGTCAAACCTGATACATTTACGTTTTTACTACCTCGGATTGATAGTGTCATTCGCCACTCCGCTTTCGGATACTGCCCATACCAGCGGTGCCAGCCGAATTGTTCAAGCACAAGCCCGTTAATATAGTCCTGTTTCCACATGCGGAAGGTCGCACCATACCCACGGATAGTAAGATTCTCGACATCTTGTGCCGTGAACATCGAATCGCCTCCGCCACGATATTCACCCCGTTTTGCTGAGACGATGGTTCCACGCTCAAAAATCAATTCTTGATTTCCAGCGAGCCGAATTGGTCGAATTATCCAATCGGTGTGCATGTTGGGAACAACCACCCGCTTCGCGCCGGAATCAATAGCGGCTTGCAGTACTTCTGTCGCATCTTCCGGATCGAATCCCCACCAGGCTGCATTAGCAACACTACTTTTCCCAGACTGGACATTGGCAATCGCTTCAAGGTTTTTCATTTCTCACTCCTCTTGGAGAGGCTATACGAAAATAAAGGAAGCTGCCCGCCTGTCACAACTTAGACGTGCCGGCAGCTTTGTCCTCCTTTTGTTGTTCCGTTTACAACGCGAAGGTCTTCTCATCGTCAAGAGCCATCAGCGCGAACCATGTATTAATGTCTGTACGCTCTGGCGCAATCTTGTTAATCATATTTGCCATTATCGCCTTATAGCGTTCATCTGTGGGACCCATTTGGGTCATCCGTTCGTTGTAGGCTTCGATATCTGCTTCGCTTTTTGAATAATCTGCTTTCAGCCATGTCTCGACTTCTGCATCGGTTGGCAATGTCTTTAGTGCTTCAGCGAATTCTGCAGCAGAGATGCCAAGGAAAGCGAGCGTTGCCCGATCAATCCCTGAATCCTCGCCATAAAAATAAGCACCTAATGTGTTGCTGTTAAATGCTCTTCCCTTGTCAATCAACCGTGCGAGTTGAACCATCCCGTAGACATCTGTGTTGTAGGGGCTGCGCGGTGCGCGACGTTGGAGGTCAACAATACCGAAACTCAGTTGATCGTCCACGTCCTGAAGTTCTACCCAGGTTGTAATATCTGTCCGGGTCGGATCTACTTCTTGGCATCGTGCTTCAAACCGTTCCCGCGTCGTTTCATTGGGCCCGTAGTTTACCAACGTCTGGTTGAACGTCTCAATCTCGTCCTGTGATTTACCGCAGTTTTCCAGTACCCACGCACCGATTTCAAGGTCGTTTGGATTGTTGACTGCTGCCTCTTGGAAATCTGCAGCTGAAATACCGAGAAACGTTAGGATGCGTACATCTTGTCCAGAATTGTCGCCGTATACGTATTCACCGATTTTCCCGGCGCGTTCGGCACGTCCTTTATCTGCCATGCGCGCAACACCACAGATACCAGCGATGTCTCTCGCACGTGCGCTGCGTGGTGGAGCGGCGGTTAAGTCGACCTGCCAGAAGCTTCCCCAATCGTCAAGTTCCATGGACTGAAGCACCGTCGTAATATCGGTTCTACCGGGCGCAAAGCGAGCGAGTCGATCCTTCAATCGTTGTTTGTGTGCCTCCGTGTCTGGTAGTTGGGTGAGTGCAGCATCATTAAACTCGGCAATTTCTGCGGCTGTTTTTCCGCTTGTTTCAAGGATCCAGTGTCCGAGTGCAGAATCATCATGTTCATCAACCACTTCTGCGAAAGCGTCGGCGGAAATTCCTAAAAACGTTAAGGCGCGCTGGTCCAAACCTGAGCTTTCACCGTAGATATAATCACCGATGGTTTCGGCGTTATGTGCGCGTGCCTTGTCTGTCATCCGTGCTACACCGACAATTCCAGCAATACCCAAGTTTGAAGGGCGACGTGGTGGTTGGCGTGTCAAATCCATAGTTTATGTCCTTCCAATTCAAAAAATAAAGTATCGTGCTTTTTACAAATAAAGTATCGTGCTTTTTACCGATATTTTATCATATTTAAAGAGAGTGTCAAGCGAAAAAGCACACCGATCCCTTAATTTGCCTTGACATTTTTCATGGAAAATGCTATATTCATCTCAAAAGTGCATGGAGGAACGCAATGGGATTTCCTGTTTACGATTACCGCACGGATATACGGAATGTGTTGGTAACACCGCAAATTCGCTCACGCTTTTTAAAGATGGAACCTGGGCAGAGTGCCCAACTTCATAGCCATGACTTGGGGCATGAAATTTTCCTGATTCTGGAAGGGCGCGTCGAATTTGAAATTGAGGGTGAAACTGAAGAGTTAGGACCGGGACAAATGTGCGTCGCTCTGGCGGATCAGCCCCATACGGTGCGCGTTCTTGGTGATGAACCGATGACGATGTATCTCTCTGTTACACCGCATATTCACCCGACGCATACACCGCGTACAGAGGATGGGGAACGGTTACCACACAATTTTTCGCCACCTCGCGCTTACGATGTTGATCCCGATGTGCAGGTATCGGTCGCGGAACTCGTTGCTCGGCAGATACACGCAGCACAATTGCTTGAAGAATTGACGCAAACATGCGCAGCAGTCCAACAAGAGATGGGCAATCAACTCAAGACTGCTCTCGCCGAAGGGGATGAGGATGCTGCTACCGCAGCGCGCAAAGCCATGTGGGAGTCGATTTATCCGGTTTACAAGGCTGTTTTTGAGTTAGCTGAGGTTTGGAATACGCTTGCGCCGCGCGCAAGTCAATAATCTGTTTTTAGCAGGACTTACGTAAACCTGTTAGCTGCGCTTTACAAGTACACCTAACGACGAAAGTTTTACGGGCGAGTCGCGTAACTCCAAATTAATTTGTTTTGTTTCAGGGTTTATGGTATACTTAAAAATTAACAAAGGATAGTTTCTCCTGCATTTGCAAAAAAAATTGTTAATTTAAACTGAATTTGATTTGACAACGTTTTAACATTAGGATAAACTTACTTTTAAGAACCTCGTTTAAACGAACCGCCTTTGCGCGTCTGACGGAAGCACACGGGTATCAAGGCGATCCTATATTTTGCGGTACGTCTGTTCTCAAACGAGAATCTACATCTGTACCGAAAGGTAGAGAAAACGTCACAATATCAATGAATTATAAGGAGTGTCTTATGAAAGACCAGCTTTTTAATAGGAAAGTCCTTTTTTCCTTATTAGCTGTTGTAATGTGTTTGGGATTTACAGCCATGAGTTACGGCGCAGCCGTTGTCTCTGTGGACCCCGCTGAAGTAGAATCTCCAGCGGCTGGGGAACAACTCATGGTGAATATTAATGTAACGGGTGGTGCAGGGGTCGTCGGTTACCAAGCAACCGTAAACTTCGATGCGACTGCGCTCGAATATGTTTCTGCTGCAAACGCCGATTACCTGCCTGCAGGCGCGTTTCCAGTTATAAGACCTGGTGATGGCAGTGTATTGGTTGGTGCTGGTGGAGCAACAGCAGCCGCAGCCGCCGATGGCACGCTCGCTACGGTAACGTTTAAAGTCATTGAAGCGAAAGCGTCCACTATTAGTTTAACAGGTGTTGTTCTCTCTGATGCCGCTGCCGCTGAATTAGAAGTCACAACTATGGATGGCATGGTAACTGCTCCCGCTGCAGATGCCGCAGCCGCTGATGATACCGAAGCGGATGATACTGAGGCTGATGCCGCAGCCGCTGATGATACCGAAGCGGATGATACTGAGGCTGATGACGCAGCCGCTGATGATACCGAGGCTGAGGCTGATGATGCTGAGGCTGATGACGCAGCCGCTGATGATGCTGAGGCTGATGACGCAGCCGCTGATGACGCAGTTGCCGATGACGCAGCTGAAGATGCGCCTGCTGAAGAACCAGCCCCTGAACCTGTCAGCCAGATGTTCGAGATTACACTCACGAACCTCACTGAGGGTGAACACGGTGTCAGTGGACAAACGTTCTCACCTGCGATCTTTGTAGCACATGCCGCCGGTGTTAAACTCGCTGAAGTCGGTCAACCCGCGAATGAAGCGATCGTTGCAATGGCTGAGGGTGGAGATATTTCAGGACTCGTCGCACTTGCACAAGCTGCTGGCGCGAACGTCGCGATCGCTATGAATGCGGATGGATCGCGCAGATATACGATGCCGGGGCAATCTACGACTGTTACCGTAACTGCTGATAAAACGAATTCTTCGCTCTCTGTCGGCTCAATGTTGGTCTCAACGAACGATGCGTTCATCGCCGCTATTGACGTACCCCTCTTTGATGAAGCCGGTATGCCTGTGTCTACGACGATCGACTTAATGGCTTATGACGCTGGTAGTGAAGATAACACGGAGATGGCTTCTGATATTCCGGGACCGCTCGGTTTAGACGCTGAGATTGATCCGCCAGGCAGTAACGCACGCGTTCCGACCGAAGGTGGTGTGATTGCGCCACACGAAGGGATTCAAGGTGTTGGTGATGTGGGTGAAGCGTTTGCTTGGGAAGAACCGACAGCGATGTTGACGATTGCCCCTGTTGAAGCACCGCCGGAACCAGAACCAGAACCAGAACCGATAGTTCCTGGTTTCGATGTCACACTTGGACCCGGCTTGAACATGATTTCCATTCCATTGATGCCAGCAGAACCATATACAGCGAAATCTTTAGCAGAGATGCTCGGTGCGACAGTTGTCATCCGCTTGGATGCTGCGACGCAGAATTTCGTTGGTTACACGGTTGCTGACGAAGGTTATGGCTTCGGTATTGATGGTGGTCAAGGTTATATCGTAAATACGCCAGCCGGAGCGATGGTGAAGTTCACGGGTGATGCGTGGGACAACCAACCTGAACCGCCGCCACCGCCAGAAGAACCTGCTCCTGAGGAAAAAGCACCGGCCGATGACGTAGCCGCTGAAGATGCACCTGATGACGATGCCGCAGCTGATGACGCAGCCGCAGACGATGCCGCTGCCGACGCAGGCGAAGCTGATGACGCAG